>CAZRES010000024.1:20172-31352 GCA_964598885.1 uncultured Desulfobacteraceae bacterium
TTGACCGGACGGGTGGTGTCCCCGGTGGCGTTGGGATAGTTGGGATAGATATAGGCTTTTTCCCCGGTTTCGATCAGATGGTCCGCTTCCTGCATGAATTCGTTGAACCGGGCCTTGCACTCGTAAAATCCGTGCCACCAGGCATAGTCGGGGGCCATCATCATGGCGCCCATGCGGGCGCGGCGACCCTCGTGGTGCCAGAGTTCATAGAACTGCAACTCCAGATGCTCATCGAAAAATTTGTCCCGACTTAACAGGTTTTTATTGTACAGTTCATCGAGCTTGGCTTTAGCGGGTTTGTAATAGATCTCGTTGTATTCTTCCACTGCCTTGTCGAAACCGATGTAATGGGCGTTGATCCAGGCGTCCGAATGGCACTGACGGCAGATGTTTTTCATTTTTTCACGCTCGGTGCGCCAGTCCGTGTTGGCCGGAAAGGGTTCAAAATTCTCGGGCCGCACGGTCAGCGGGGCCTGGGTTTCCCAGGACAGGCGTTCGGTGACATCGTGGGTGCCCGATACGCTTCCCGATCCGGACATGTGGCAGGCCGCGCAGGTGGGCGCTCGGTAGTCGATGCCGGGCGTCCAGGTGCCGGCCGCGGCGTCAAAATTGGTTTCATCCTTAAAGGCATGGTACAGGGTTCCGTGCTTGGATTCTTCATAGATTTCGATCTGGGGATGATCCGGACCCAGATGACACTGGTCGCAGGCTTCGGGCATGCGGGCTTCGGCGATCGAAAACCGGTGGCGGGTGTGGCAGGAGGTGCACGATCCCTTGCTGCCGTCCAGGTTCAGACGTCCCACGCCGACATTCGGCCAGGTTTCCGGATCGATATTGCCCTCATTATCGATTTCGATCACTGTCCCGTGACAGCTGTAGCAGCCGGTTTTGCGCTCGTTATCGGAATTCATGCCCTTGTTCAGCCAGGGATCGATCTTCCACATGATCTCGATGGTGTTGGCATGTTTGGAACGGCTGTATTGCATGGCTTCGTCAGGGTGGCAGCGGGAGCAGTCCTTGGGCGTAACGATGGATGCGATGGGCACCTTGTACTTGGCTTCTCCGTAAGGCAGATCGCTGCGGCCGTAATATTGATCATGGCCTTTGGCGATGTCCTGGTCGCCGGGCTGGGCCATGTGACAATCCAGACAACTGATGTTGGCATTGGCATGACGGCTTTTGGCCCAATCTCCAAATATGCCGGGCTGGGTCGCCCGATGGCATTCAATGCAAGCCACTGCTTCGGGCGGTATGCTGCGCTCGATGCGATACTCTTTTACCTTCGGATAATTGGGCTGTTCCGCCTGCACCTCCTGAGAAGCAACTCCCAGCGATAACAGCAAGACCAGCATTCCGGTGATCAACGCAAACGGTCTCTTATTCATCTGCCAGACTCCTTTCTCTTTTGATGCTGCCGAACCTTACAGGTCGTATTTGGGGGCCCTGAGACCCTTGGCCTGGTAGGGGGTATCACGATACTGGCGAAACACTACAAATGCTTTATCGCTGTGGACCAGATCATAATGGCAGTCGACGCATTTTTTCTCGTATCCCGGCCGGGCATAAAGAACCGACCGATGGGCCAGCATGGCTCCGCGATTATGGGGCATATGCAACAGATTGCGGTGACATTTTTGACACTCGTCATTGTCGAAGGCCTCATAAGTATTGGCTTTCGCCTCTTCCCGGTCGTACTCGCCGCCCAGAAAGTGAACCACCACGTCTTTTATTCCGTGATAGGTCTTGGCAAAGAAAAAATCGAAGGTGTCCTGAGGCGCCGGAAGGTGGCAGTCCATGCAGTCTACCACGACACCGGCCTTGTTGTTGGTGTGAGTGGAATCGGCCCATGCCTGAACCGCGGGCTTGATTTCGTGGCACATTCCGCAGAACCGGGGGGTCGAAGTGCGTACCATGGTATAGTACGTCATGCTGAAAAGCGGAAACGCAATGAGAATCCCGAAGATTATCAAACCGATGGCAACGATGCGTTTTTTCTGCATGCTCTATTCCGTCCGTTACGGTTGGCGTGGATGTCGGAACGGCAAATGACGCGTTTAATATTACGGCAGTTGACTTGTTTTTAATTTCTACTCGAAATCGGTTGCAGAAATAAATAAGGGTTTTCCGGTAATTTTCATGAAAATAAGCCTTATGTTTGTTCATTTGAGAAATATGAACGATATCAGTATCGATTCCATAAAACTCATTTAGCAGGGATTTGAAATATCATGAAACAATATCTTGTTTCTGTTCCCCACTGAAGGGATAACAGCGTTATTGAATGGATCCGCTGTAGAAAAACCATCCTAATCCGACGATATATATAAGTATTCCCATGAGACTGTGCTCGATGCTCACCAGAAGAAGTGAGTTTGTTTTCAGATACCGGTAAGCCATGAGCATGCCGGCAAACAGGGATAACACCGGAGCGACGGCATTCCCATACCATAGATGAAACAACCCGAAGCTTAATCCATTAAAAAAAATAAGCGATAATGGACCGGGAAAAAGCGCGCCGTAACGGTGAAAGAAAAAACATTTAAAAATAATTTCCTGAGGCACCGCTGACAGCAACGGATACATCAATATAAAAATCAGGGCTGCATTCGGACGATCGATCGGAAAAACAAAAAATCGGTCTTCATATACCAGGTATGTAAGCAGGCCTATCAAAATGCTGATGCATGTAAATGTGACCAGGATGCTTTTGGTGTGGGATAAGAAATTCCGTGTATTCCAAAAAATTGAAAAATCAAATGCTTTGGTGGCGGACATGTAGATGATGCAGCCAAGCGCGAGAAACAGCAACACAGGCAACAATCTGAAAGCCAATAAATGACGGAACCAATATAGTATGACCGGTGTAATGAAAAATAAAATCAGGCACTCGATCAGGATAAAATACCTTTTCCATTCCGCGTCAAAACTCTGAAGAACACCTGTTTGTCTGTTAAATGTCGCCCGTTTGATAAGTTCATTCATTTAATTCTTCCCGGATCAAATTCAGTCTTTGTTTTCAAAAACAATTCTTAACACAATTTTAACAATAAATTAACAAAAATGCCACAAAATCGGTTTGAGATTGACGTCTCGCAATAACACCGCTTCAGATCGTCGATTTGCTGCACTGCAATTAATTTTAATCCGCCCGGATGACTGAAGCTATAATGTAAAGCCTGTATTTTTCACACGGATTGTCTGTAAATCCGGAAGCGGAAAAGAAGAACTTCAGGCTTTTGATCAAAGGATTTTACATCCACGCCGTTTCTGTCGACATTCAACCAGTTTCAAACTCGTCCGGTTTGATACTTATATGGAGGACGTCTCCGGGGTTAATGCTCTTACCGGCCTGTCTGCTTCTCTGAAATATTAACGTCCCACGATTTTTAGAAATCCTGGGGCGTTAATTACAGTCCACCGACCCTGTCTCTCTGGTTGATTACAGGACCGATAAGATCAGCAGATTTTTGGAATGGTTCAAAATTGAAAACCGCTCTAATTGATGATTGCCGGACGGGCAGTGAATGTTTGATTCCGGCCGCTTCTTTTGGCGATATACATGGCATGATCCGCCCGACTGAGAAAGGATTCCGGGTCGTCTTCAGGCTGCAGCTCGGCAATGCCGGCACTGATTGTTACGGGGCGGGGCAAATGCGATGAAAACCGGTTGTGAGCCATTTTCCGTATCCGTTCGGCAATTTCAACAGCCCTTTCCGCCCCAATACCCGGCAGGATGATCACAAATTCCTCCCCGCCATACACGGCATCCCGTATCGCTCTCCCAGACCACCTCCCGAATAAGGGCGCCTATCCCGGCCAGCACGGCGTCTCCTTCTAAATGACCGTATATATCATTGAAATCCTTGAAATGATCCACATCCAGAAGAATCACGGCAAGAGGCTGATCCATGCGGCGGGCGTGCCTCACTTCACTGGCCAGCTTGCTGGCAAAATACCGCTTGTTTTTAAGACCGGTCAATTCATCCGTGATGGAAAGTTCGGTCAGGCGGCGTTCGCTTTCAAGAAGCTGCTGGCGATGGAGACTGAGCCCGCGGATGCGGTCGGCCAGGGCAAACGGGAGAAGGATGGATTCGACTGCGGATGCAATTCCCACGGAATGGAAGCTGATCAGGGTCATGGGCAGCCCGCCGAAACTGAAAAGGATAAACGCCAGAACCCCGATCATCAATACGCCCCAGGCCATCAGAAAATACCGCACCGCTATAAAGCCCCGGCGCAGCCGTACCCAGCCGGCGCAGATAAGGGGCGCCGGCAGGATGATTGCCGTGACAAGCACCACCAGGTTGGCCAGGCTGGACAGGTGGATAAGATCCAGAAAGGCGCTTACCGCCAAACCCACTCCCAGGGCCTGAATGGCGAGGTCGACCCGGGGCGTGTGGATCCGGGAGCCGAGAAAGGACCGGGCAAACCACAGGGCGGAGAGCATGGACAACACGCTGACCAGAATAATGTGCTGCATCAGGAACCTGAACAGGCCGGGGTGAAGAAGCCGAATCTGGCCCCAAAGGGTGAGCAGGTAGATCAGCAGAAATCCGATATAGAGCACATAATAGAAGTATGGCCGGTCCCGCAGAAAAATAAAACACAAGGTTATAGAGGAACATGGAGAGCAGAATGCCGGCAATCAGCCATTCCATGGCCTGTTTTTTAGATATGAAGCGATCATATGCAGTAGGTCCGAACAAATAAAGCTGCGGTATTCCGCCGAAGGCATCTGAGATGCGGATATAGATGAATCGGTCCGGATCGAACTGATCGAGCAGATAAAACGAATTGTTGACAAAACCCGGCTCGCTTGAAGAAAGAGCGGCATCTAAAAAAGAAACATGCCGGATCGGCAGTCCATGCCGGGCGTCATGGCATCGGCTGCCCGGAACCGGAACCAGACCACAATTTCCGGCGCTCCCTTGGAAATCTTCATTTTGTTTATGGGCCTAAAATCTGCTTTGGGAAAATGGCGGATGCCGTCAAAGGCGGTCGAGCCCGAACTGTCCACCCATCCTTCCCTATATGGCTTCAGCGAGATTTTGCAGTTGCCCGCCTGGGCTGCCGAAGGAAAGAGTATGCAAAGATGTGAACAGAGGATCAGCAAAAGCTGCCGATCCGGCAATGGCGTTCCAATTTTTCCAAAGCGCCCGCATCCTCCTGTCTCTGTCGCCGGTTTAGGGTATGATCGTAAATTCAATACTCGACAGGATGTCGCCTTGGGCGGTGACCACATCCACCCGCCATCGGCCGATATGCTTTTGGCCGTGCAAGGTTACATTACTCCACGTTCGTGTCCGTGGATAAGCAATATCGAGCATCACTGCGGCATAACGGCTGCCGTCGACAGAATAGACATGCTTGAGCGTAAAGGGGAGTTTCCGTTTTTCTGAGTGGACATCCATCCATACCCAAACATCCGGGCGATTGTCTGTTTCCAAGGAGAACTCGGATCCGGGACCGACATACTGATGGTTTTCCACCCCGCGACATGCGACAAGTTCCGCGATGCGGACACCTGGTATGACATCCGAGGCCGTTTTTGCGGTTTTTCCGACATCTTTGCCGGCTTGCGGCGAAGATGTCTCTTGAAACTCAGGCGCCTCCGCCGGTTCATTCATGGACGGTTCAGTATCCTTTGGTGTGACATCACCGACAGCGAGCTTATCGGGTATCGACACGCTTTGCGCTTTCCCGGTTTTATCCGCGGATGATCCGGCGGCGCTGTTTTCTGCTAGCGGCCGCTTTTCCGGCGAACTTTGGATGCTGACGAATGTTTTATGCAAAAGACGACGCTCAGAAAACTGGTTTTCCGATACCGTCTCGGACTCATTTTGCGGGTTGAAGAGCACGCCAGCCGATGCGACAATCGCCAACGCGGCAACGGCTACAGCAGCACGTCTGATCCGGCGGCGCTTCTTATACTGCTGCTTTTGCACCACGACAGAGCGGAACCTGTCCACCACCTGCCTGTCACGATTCTCGGTTTGATGCCGTCCCATTTTGCGGCCGCCCTTCCATCAGGCTTTTTTCTTCATTTCCAAATCCGGAGGCTGCTTATGAATATCGCGATATCATTAAAGCTTCCCAGGAATCCTGCCGGTCAAATCGACCGGATAGTCTTTTCCATAGATGGGTTAAATGCCCCATGTCCCGCGGCAACCAGCACGTCGATCAAACCGCCCTCATTTTTCCCATAACGCTCATTGCTCAGAATAAGCGTGCGAAAGACATCGGGAGCCGGGCCGGATGCGCATGCCCTGATGTAATTCACCGCGGGCGCTTCTTCGTTCAGATCACTGTCAGGATCCGTGAGCACCGGACCGGCGGTGGCCGTGGTAAAGGCGAGAGTGCCTTCCCCGGCCAGCCGGGCGCTGGTGTGAAGGTCGATGCTTTCCCGCCAGGAGAATACCCCGCCGTCGGACAGGCGCACCATACCGATGATTGTCGCATGGATCGCGTTACGTGACAATAGTAAAAGAATAAGACATTGATTAAAATGGTTTTATGTAACTCAAAAATGAATTGTACGTCACGTTTCAACAATTCCTTTATGTTGTAAGCGGTTGACTGGCCTTGCCTTTACGGAAGCGATTCTTACTTTGAAATAATACATGAAAAACGTCTTTGATATTTTTTCGTGCTTGTGCTCGCAATCGGATTTATGCGTTTGGTTACGTTTAACGGCACAAGCACTCCCAAGAGCAGAAGTAAGCCAAAAGCGCCGGGATCGAGAGGTTCGGAATTATCTGAGCTTTCCAGTAATAATTTAAGAAATAAACAGGATAGGATATGTACCTGGCAAAAAAATGGGTCCGGGGAAAACTCCTTTATGCCATCCGGCAAAGTGTCCCGGTCGGTGGGCGCATGGAAAGCAGAGAAATCGTCGATATGGGGCCCGATCCCTCCAAATATATCATCTACCCGGGCGGCAATGCATTTTACATCGACCCGGATTTCTGCAACCGGCTGGAAGCTATGGGGATTGAGCCGGACAACGATGAACTGGAAAAAGTGTTCTGGCCGTTTCTCGATCCCGAAACCAGGCGGGTGATCGAGATCTTTACCCGACCCTCGGCAAAGCGGGGCGAGACAATCCGGGAGCATAAAAAGCGTTGCCAAACCGAAGCGTTTCACCTGTTTGACCGGAAACGGATGCACTACCTGCGATACGGCGAGATCGACCAGTCGCGGATCAACATGGTTCCGAAAAAGATATACCGCAAGCTGCTGGACAAGTCCCGGGACGAGATAGAACAGCAGTTCCTGGAAATGGAGTGCGTGCTGAAGCACAGGGAAAAAAAGAATTACGTCTATACGATTTTCGACGTGGCCGAGCACTTCCAAAGCGAAATCGCCCGCAAATTTCCCCAGGCATTGGACCAGGACAAAGTCGATGCCATTTTCCTGGAAGAATTATGCCGGATCAATGCCGATGCCGATTTCTGGGCGGATGCGGGCGTCTCGAATTGGCTGAATACTTACCTGGTGCGCTATGCGTGCTGGTTTTTCGATTCCGACTTTGAGGGAAGCACCTACCTCGAGGACCTGATGTGGCAGTTCAAAAGACGGCACCACGGTTCTGCGCCCCGTTCTTCTCGGCCGCCCATGCCGACAGACGAAGCCGTTTCGCTCATGGAAATCACACGCGGGGATCTCGACACGATGACCATCAAGGACCTGACCCGGCAGTATCGCCTCATGGCACAGACATATCACCCGGACAAAGGCGGTGATCCCGAGAATTTCATCCGACTCAACCGGGCATTTAAGGATCTGCTGAAACAGATCAAGGGTGAGGCAGGAAAGACCCGCTATACGACCCGGAGGGGATAAGTACAAGTGTCAACACGGCGACAGGGGCCGGACCTACTCCACGGTAATGTTGGCGGCGCGCCAGTTCTCCTCGACCTTGCCGGAAAGCAGATAGGCCCGGCCCGGGATCAGGACATGGCAGAATCGGTGGTAGGTTTTGAGGAAGAAAACCGTTTCTGTGATGCCGGTTTCATCCTCAAAGGTGACGAATTTCATGGGTTCGCCTTTTTGGGTTAAAAACGGTCTTGCTGTTGATCAACCAGCCGGCGGACCAGATTCGACGGCCCATGTGGTGTTCCAGGTCGCGGGCCCTCACCATGACCCGGTCCCGGATGCCGTCGGCCTCGGCAGGGGAAAAGAAGTTAATTTTTGACCTTAATTGTTGATGTTAATTGTTGATTGACACGTTTGAATTTTGGTTGTATAAATAATCAGTTTATCTGTTTAAAAGATCTCTTCGATTTCTCTTTCGTCTCACTACCGCTGGTTTCCCATCCTTATGGCCTGATAAACAGATAAATAAAGTTGAATGCTGACCGTTAACAGCAAAACCACCGCAGATAAAATTGATTTCATATGGCGAGCTTAGGCGCCATTAGGGTTGGAAAAAGCAAGCGGCACTTGTCTTAACCATTCACACCATGAAGAGGAGGGAAGTAGCTTGAGAACTTTTAAATTCTATTTTATTCCAATTGCTTTGTTCTCGGTGGTAGTGTTTGTCTTGGGGGGTTGCAGCTGGGATTTCAACAATCCCTACGCGGATGAATGGGATGTCCAGATTGTCGGCGATTCGGTTTTTGACTTGTCCGGCGATATCCACAGCGTATTGCGCGACCTTTCCGGAAAATCCTACAAGGACCGCTCTGTAAGCGGGGCGAAAATCGCGGCCATCTCCAACCAGCTGTCCAAGGCGGAAAGCCGATCCACGCTCAACACTGTTATTGCCGACGGCGGCGCCAACGACATTCTCCAGGGAAGTATGGACTGCGACTCTGACCCCTTGACTCAGGGATGTCTGGATGTTCTGGACTATATCAGCGATTACACGTGGAATATGATCGTTGATATGTATTACGGCCCATCGGATTACCATGTTTGGATGGGTTACTATCATGTCACCGGCAGCGATGCAGATAAAAACGAAGCCATTGATTATGCTTATGACAACCTTTATCCCGACCTGTTTGATTTGACGCCCTATGGCGGCACCACTTTTACCGGTGCAACGGGCTACGGGGACTATTACGGCAGCGATCTTGGCGCATTTTCAATCGCCATGGCGGATCCGAGAGATTACATTGTCTCGAGCGATCTTAAATCTGACGGCATCCATCCCAAGTACAGCGGTTCTAACAAGCTGGCCAATATGATTTGGGGCGTCATGACGCAGAAAAATTATTATCGCTAAACCATTAATTAACCCTCAAACTTCAATTACCGCCGCTTGCTTTTTCCAATAGTTATCGTCATCCATGACATCAGCGCTGAGCTTTGGTCAGGATGGCGCTTGCTGTACGAAAATTAAATAATAAAGGCAAACCATGCAAAAACTCCTTGTCATACTTGGATGTGGCGCATTAATCCTACTAACCATCGGGGGGTTTATCTTTTTTAAATTTGCCATGGAGCCGGCCGATGAAGCGCTCTATGGCAACCCATCCGATCTCGCCGATCGCGCATCTCAGGAAATGGATGCCGTAAAGGCGGTTCAAAGCCCGGCGCAAATATCGAAATCCAATCCGAGTGAACCAACGAAAGTATTGAGCTTGAATAAACGTCCCATAGAAAAGCGGCCTGAAGATAAAAAAGAATATCTACAATATATCGAAGACATCAAAAAACAGGTGTATGAAAGACAGATTGAGTCGGTAAACCAGATTCCGCTGCTGGATGAAATTGTTCAGACCAGGCAAGAAGACGTTGAGCAGTTCTGGGGGGATGGATGGAGCAGCGTGGATGACTGGAAAAAAGAAGAAAACGGATTCAGCCTTGAAAAAAAGGAAGACGGAACGCTTGTTTTTAACCCAGATCCAGCCACCGCCCGGCAGTACACATTTTTTCAAGCACCCCAGACCTACGAATACGATGCCGAGCACAAGGAATTTGTTAACGAGGTCGACTACTACGGAAAGACCATTTATAATGTCGTCAAATTTATTAATGACGATGTGATGGCAATGATGACTATCAGCGGCACCAAGGTGGATTTAAGTCTTTACCAAAAAAATGCGGGCCAAATGGTCGCGCCGCAAGGGAACAAACATTTGCCGGGGGAATTGGGGACGCCCAGACTCAATCACTGATCCGTCCTTCGATCCGAATTTTGAATTCCGGCCGGGCGGGATGGTCCGTCTGCACAAATAGAACATCCTGATAAGGCCCCGGCTTTTCCCTTGTATTAGTTATGGTGATCTCATAGGCCTTCCGGCCATTATTCTTGATTTCTTTGTACTTGTAATCAAACCATACGCCTTTGCGGGTTTTGATTCCGGTAATATTAAACGGGTAATTCTCATTTGGAATAACCGTGCATTTTTCTACAATCTTTTCCCCCGGCAAGCCCTTTAACCATATCCGATATGGATTTAAATCGGCGAACTCTTTAACCTCCATGACAACGTCTATAGTGATCTCAGGCCGATCCGGATCATTGGTACGGACACGAATCGTACCTTCAATCACCTCCCCACCGCGCGAATCCGTGAGCATAACGATAGAAACGGCTCCCGTCATACCAGGTGGAATGCTCTGATTATAGCCCTCCACAAAGCAGCCGCAACAGCCCTCGGCATCACGAATCTCAAGCGTCACATCGGAATTGTTTTCAATAATAAAATCATGCTTTACAATATCGCCCTGCAACGCCGGCGCAAATTCATACTTGCTGCGAGACTTTTCCACCTTAGAACGGGAATAAATTGGTTTAATATCCATTCCGGTGTAAAAACCTATCTCTTTTGGGGCCTCGCTTTCGGTGTTTTCCTGTTTCTTGCAGGCTATTAAAAATGCAGTCAAAATCAGGCAGAGCAACAGCGGAAAAGTGATAAACGGATATTTTTGCGCCATTTAAAATCCTCCTGATTATATTTTATTTTTTCTATCAGTTTATATTGCGACGGCCGCCTATGTCAAGCACCCGGAATATACTTACCTATCTTGTTGACTTGTTTATATAATCGTGCCAATATCTGGATCTGAACAGCGTGTTTCAATTTTTGAAAGCCAAATTAATCTCTATTGTTAAGATGTTGAAACGTTTTTTTAGTTTCCGGGCCAAAATCCGGATGTTCAATCACGCCTTAAAGAAGAAGGTTTTGTAAGTTTTTCCATCGCTGATTTTTAAATGGCAGCAGTAATTA
>CAZRES010000025.1:0-30712 GCA_964598885.1 uncultured Desulfobacteraceae bacterium
GATGACCGAAGGCTCAATGGGGTCCGAGACCAGTTGCAGATCATAATTTTTTGCGTCATCGATCCATCCGGTAAGGGTGATGGATTGATCCGGATCCAGTCCGATGGTCAGCGGTTCGATATGAACGCGCGTTCCGTCAAGCCGGGTCTCAAGTTTGATCCCGGCGATTTGCTGGACTCCCACATCCAGATCATCCACTTGGGCGGTCAACTGTCCTTCGGGCCGGGTTACGGTGCCGCGGATACGACCGTTGAGACTGACCTGACCGGTGAATTCCGGCACAAAATCCTTGATCTGAACCCCGTCTGCTTTAAGGGTTAAATCCATGCCCGGATCGCTCAGCGGTTGGCCGGTTTCCGGGTGAAGTACGTCGGCGGTTCCCCTGATCATGATGGCGGATGTGTTATTGGTCAGTTTAATCGGGTCCAGAGAGATCTTCCCGTTGGCAAGGGACATATTGGCCTTCAGGTCGCCGATGGACCGGTCCATTGCCGCCAATCCCTCGCCTTCTATAAAGAGCGTTGCCTCGGGCTGTCGCAGCGTGCCGTTGATATGCCCATTAAAAGCGAACGTTCCGTCAGCCTTCTTGCTGAAATTGTCGGCAAACACGAGGCCGTCGGTCAGTTCCAGGTTAAATGCCGGATTATCCAGAAGAGTATATGTATTCGGAGAGATCAGATCGGCAGTGCCGGAAAGTGCAATGGAGGACTCCTGATTGACAAGACGAATCTGTTCGATTTCCATGGCGCCGTTTTTCAGATCTATGCCGGCGTCAACCGCCAGATCGCCGATCCGGATATTCTCCCAGGCAAGGGCCTTACCGTTAAGAGTAACGTTGATGACGGGTCTGGGTGCCGGTCCCGTAATATCGGCTGATAAAACAATCCCGCCGCCGGGACCTGCAAGATCAACAGCGGCCCCGGCCCGCGCCAGGTCCGGAATTTCGGCCTTGACCCCAAGATCACAGGTTATGGCGTCAACATCTGTCAGGCCCCCGGTAAATCCGTCGGGAAAGGCGGCTGTCAGGTTAACAGATCCATTGGCATCGATGGCACCGGCCGGAGCTGCGGCCGATAATTCCCGGAGTCGGATCACGTATTCGGACAGGTGAGCTTCCAGATTAACGGCATCCACCTCCAGACCGGCGATTCTGCCGCCGCCGTATTCGCTTGAAAGGATCACCTCCGGATCATTAACAGGACCGGCTGCGGTCATGCGGAGTTGAACCGGGCCGGAAAGAGCAACGCCCGGATCCAGCATTTCTTCGATAGCAGCAAGATCGGCATTAAAATTGATTTCCAGGGAAAGTTCGGGCTGGTCAAACAAGCGGTCCACTGTTCCGGAAACCGAAAGTGTCGTACCATCGACCAGCACAAGATCGATGGCCAGAGGCGACAGGCGGTTTTGCTCCAGTGCGGCGTCCAGGTGAAATTTTTCCAGGACAGCTCGAATATCAGCCATGTCCACGCGGCCGTCGGCCATGGAAATGTTCAGCTGTCCGGATCGGCCGGCAAGATCGGCGGCGGTCAGGGAAATGTCGATGCCTTCCAGAATGACGACATCGGTCGTATCCGATGCGGATGCGGATGGGTTCTCAAGTTCAAAATAGCCTCCGGTGAGTTCAAAGGCATTTAGCCGGACGTTAAAGCCAGGGGATGCGGCATCGGGCCCGGGTTGGGCCTCTGATTCATCCGGATGTCGAGTTATCGGGACATCTGCATCGGGCTCGATAAACGCGTTCGGTAAATTAAGCTGGCCCTGTGAATCAAGAGCCAGCAGAATGCGGGGGTGTTCGATGTGGGCCAGATCGATTTTCAGTTCCCGCCGGAAAAGCGCGGCAAGGTCAATGCCTATCCGAACGTGGTCCGCGGCAAGGATCAATTCACCGTCCGGGGCCATGATGGAAAGATCATCCACCGCGATGCGGCCCCGGAACGGCTGGATTTTATGAGTCTGCCATCGCAGGCTGCCGGGGATGGCCGTATTGAGGCGATCAATGGCCATGTGCCGGACGGTTTCCGTGTTGATTGCCATAAGGGCGGCCCCTGCAACAAGAACGACCAGCCCCGCCAGGATGCTTGCTGCGATGATGGTAAATTTAAATATGGTTTTGATCATTATTCCTTTTTGTGTTTTGTCAGTTCCTTATCCCTTAATTCGCGTCGCAGGATTTTGCCCACCGCGCTTTTGGGAAGTTCAGTAACGAATTCGATCTCCCGGGGAATTTTGTAGGCCGCCAGATTCTGGCGGCAGTAGGCGGTGACTTCCTCGGCGGTCAGCGTTTCCCCCGGCTTGACCACCACGAAGGCCTTGACGGTCTCTCCCCGGTAGGCGTCCGGGATGCCGATGGTGCAGGCTTCTAAAATTTTCGGATGGTCAAAGAGCACGTTGTCCAGTTCCACGGGATAGACATTGTAGCCGCCCGCAATGATCATATCCTTTTTCCGGTCCACAATGGTCAGATATCCGTCCTGGTCGAATTTGCCGATATCGCCGCTGTAAAACCAGCCGTCTTTAAGCACTTTGGCGGTTTCTTCCGGTTTTTTGTAATATCCTTTCATGATCTGGGGGCCTTTGATGATGATTTCGCCGGGCTCGCCCATCGGCATTTCGGTTTCGCCGGTTTCCAGATCCACGATTTTCACATCCGTATCCGGCACCGGACAGCCCACGGTTCCGGGTTTGATTTTCCCACCCCAGGGCGTCACCGACACTACGGGTGTATTTTCCGTGGATCCGTAGACTTCACACATGTCCGCGCCCGTGAGCTGTTTGAGTTCGCGGATGGTGTCCGCGGCCAGGGGCGCGGCTCCGGAGAAGAATCCTTTAATGGAAGACATGTCCAGTTTGCGAAATTTGGGGTCGGCCAGCAGGCCTACGAAAATGGTGGGTACGCCGGGGAGAAACGTGGGCTTGTATTTTTTGATGATTTCAATGTTGATGGCCGGCTCGGGCCGGGGCACCAGGATGATTTCATAGGCTTTCCAGATGGAAAAGTTCTGGATGGCCGTAAACCCGGCGGAATGAAACACCGGAAAGTTGCCCACCAGTTTTTCCTCTCCGTTTTTAATATCCGGAAACCACGCCGCAAACTGCTGGACATTGGAACTCATATTGGCATGGGTGAGCATGACGCCCTTGCTCACGCCCGTGGTGCCGCCGGTATACAACAGGGCGCCCACCTCATCCCATTGGCTGGCGTCTTCTACCGGATCCTGTGGATACTGCAAGATGAGAGTTTCAAACAGCTTCACATTCCCGGTTTCGGTAATGTGGCGCATCATGTCTTTTTTTACCAAAGGGAAAAGCTGTTTCTTGGGAAAGGGCAGACCGGAATGAATATGGCAGCCGATGATGGTTTCCAGTCCGGTTTCGGCCTGGATTTTTTCCATGCGGGGCACCAGCAGGGTCAGGGTGATAATGGCCCGGGCGTCGGAATCTTTGAGCTGATAGGCCATTTCCCGTTCGGTATAAAGCGGGTTGACCTGAACCGTGACGGCGCCGATCCGGAAAATGGCGTAATTGGCGATGATCACCTGGGGGATGTTGGGCAGGCAGACGGCCACCTTGTCCCCGGACTTGATGCCCAGCCCCTGTAAAGCCCGGGCAAAGGCGTTGACCATGCCGTCTAGTTGGCTGAAGGTGGTGCGTTTTCCCATATAATTTAAAGCAAAATGATCGGGAAAGTTTTTCGCCGAGCGGGACAGGGCCGCAGGCATGGTGGTTTGTTCATAATCCAGGTTTTTGCTGACTCCAGGCGCGTATGACCGATACCAAAGTTTTTCCGTCATGATTCATCTCCCTTGTTTAATGAAGGTTTTTGTAAACGACAGGCGGATCATGGTACTTAGGGTAAAAGGTGGCGCTTGAGGAATCGGATCTGAGCAGCGGCGGCCTCCTCGAACATTTTTCCGGTATAAATATCAAAATGACCGATATCGTATTCCATCAGTTCGGCGTTGGAGATTTTCCGGGCCGCGGCGATCACGGCACGGGGGTCGATGAGACTGTCTTTCCGTGCGACCTGAAACAATGCGGGACAGAGGATGTTAGATGCGAATGCCGTGGGGCGGTAGACGGCCGCGCGAAGGAGGATGCGGGCAGGGCATTGGTTGTTCCATGCGGTGTTTTCCGGCAAAATCGACATCACCCCTTCATAGGCGTCCGGCGTGTTCATGACGGCAAATTCATCGGGTGTTCCTGCGATTTTGACATAATGGGGTTCCCGGAACGACAGGACGCGCGCCAGGTCTTTCAGGCCGTGGGCAGTGGCCTCCAACATGTATTTCCATCCCATCCGGCGGGTCGATGAAATGGCGTCCACAAACGGAACCTGGGCTACGATGGCCGCTATGTGCCGGTCCCGTGCCGCCGTAATCATGATATGCCCGCCGGAAAACGAGGTCCCCCACAACGCAATCCGCCTTGTATTCACGTTTGTCATGGACCGGACATGGATCAGGGCCTGCCGCCAGTCTTCCAAATGCCGGGCCGGATCCACATAATTTCTAGGTGTTCCCTCGCTTGGGCCGAAACACCGGTAATCAAACAGAAAAACCCCCATGCCGGCATCAGCGAATTTTTCGGCATATGCCGGGAGCCGGAACGTGCGTTCCGCACCGAATCCATGCGCCATGACGACCACCGGCGGATTTTTTTCCGTATCGGGCAGATAAAGGTCGCCGCTGCATCGGGTGCCCCGGCTGAAAAATTCGGACGGGTGCTTTTTAAATATCATCAGCGTTCCTTGTCATTGCCCTGTAAGTTAAAAATTCGGAAAGAGCCGCCATATGTGCCCGTCTTGTTGCCGGAAATTTTTCACGCCGCCATCGTTGCGAGTTTTTCCGCGAGTTTTTCCGCTGACAGGCCGAACAGCTCTTTCATATCGATCTGATCCAGGTAGTCGTCGCTCCAGACCACGTGGGTTTCCTGGACCAGGTTTTTAATATGTTCATATTTACCTCCCAGGGCCTTGATCTTGACGTCCCGGGCGGCCTGTTCGTTAAAGACGATTTCCAGCAGCAGCAGAAATTCGATAATGCCGGGTCGGGCCGGATCGGCCGAAATGATGGGGATGACCACGATGCTGCGGCTGTCTTTTCGTCCCATGCCGATATAGACATTGCCCCGGGAAACGATGATCCGCTTGGATCCGGCAAGCCGGCGGTCCTTTTCCGCCCGGGAGGGGATGGCTGCTGACGTGCCGGTTTTGGAGACCACCTCGATGGCCGCCTCCTGGGTAGGCTCACCCAGCAGATTGATCCCGGTGATCCGATAAAGGGTGGTGCCTTTGATGCCGGCGATGATGTTCTGGAGATTTCGGATCACCATGACATTGCTGATGGTGAGCTGGGCAATGGTAAACCCGGTGGAGCCGAGAAGATCGAAAATCATTCCCTCTGTTTTGGCGGCGATCCGACTGGTGCCCACGGTCACGGTTTTGGCCTGGTGCTTAATGGCGTCCACGGGCCGGGCCAGGGTATTGACGGCCTCCCCAAGCGTCCCGAACAGTTTTTCGAAAATATTGACGGCGGTTCCTTTTACGCCGAAATCGAGTTCAAAATCACTTAGGGGAAGCCTGCCGGAAAGATATTTCAGCAGCAGAATGAGGTCGGTGGAGGTTTTGGCGCCCATGGCCGACGACAGCCGATGTTCATCCTGACGTTTTTTGAAGTCGTGATAGAATCGAAGAATTTTTTCCCGGAAACTGTTTTCCAGAGCGATTTCGAAAATATCCTGTCCCTTTTCCGACAGGGTCTGGAGGGTGTTTTGCAGGTCATTGCGGAAATCGTAGAGAAACCGGGAGCCTTCGTTGATGGCAAGGGCCGCGAAATATCCCCAGATATGGCCGACCAGGGTGTTTAGAATGGGCGCGAAATGGGTTTCAGCCGCCGGCACGTGGATGACGTCGGCTGCGTAGGGATCAAACCGGTCTTCATGCTCATCGGCGATGACAATGGGCAGGGCTTTATGGGAGTGGAAAATGGCCGTGTCCTTGACGATATCGCCGATGACCGCTCCCCGGGTGCCCGCGGCGCAGACTACGATCAGGGGCTCGGAAGAAAGATCGATATGTTTTTTGTCCTCCACGAAATCCGACGAGATGGTCTTGTAGCAAAGTTCGCTCAACTTGATGCGGATTTCGTCGGCGGCTGTCTTGTTGGGACCGCTTCCCACCACGGCCCAGTAGTCCCGGGATGTGGCATGACGCATGGCCGAGGTCCGTATCCGGTCCGTGGCGGCAAGCACGGTCTCCATTTGTTTCGGGAGTTCGGTCATTTGCCTTATTTCATGCGAAATAAAAGCATCGCTCCGGCAATCGAGCACCTGCGTCAGGTATAATCCCAAAATTGCGCCCGCGATGATCTGGGAATAAAAGGCCTTGGTGGAAGCCACCGACATTTCAATATCCCGGCCGCTGGAGGTGTAGAGGACGCCGTGGGTCTTGAAGGTCAGATCCGAATCCCGGCGGTTGACGATGGCGATGGCATGTGCGCCGCACCTTACGGCCATATCCACGGTTTTATTGGTGTCGGCCGTGGTGCCGGACTGGCTGATGGGAATCAGGAGCAGATCCTCAAGTCCGGCGCCGGCTTCCTGCTCCAGAATGACGCCGCTGAATTCCGAGGATTTCATGGCGGAAATTTTCAGGGCCGCGTTTTTAAGATAATAGCGGGTAATATCGGCGCACGCCTGGGCCGCGACCCCGGCGGTCCCCTGACCGATGAAAATCACGCGCTGAATTATTCCGGACCGCATGGCCGTCTGAATGGGCAGCGGCACCATGATATCATCTAATGAAATGACATAGCGCTGCTGGGTGTCGGGGTCCAGCTTCCAGCGGTTTTCAAGGGTTTTACGAACAGAAAACGGGGATTCGGAAATTTCTTTTAAAAAATAATGGTTGAAATCCTGTCGGTCGATGTCTCGTGATGTCAACGGGGTTTGCCGCAAATCTTCTTCGGATAGGTCAACGGGCGTTCCGTCGTAGGAAAAGGCGCGGATGCCGGCAAGACCGCCGGTCGAAGCCTGATCCAGGACGATGATCTGGCCGGCGCCTTCTCCGTTCATTTTCAGGTAGGTCGGGGTTTCTTCCACCAGCCCATAGAGTTCCGAGGTGGGCATGTAAAAATCGTTGGCAATGCCGATAAAAACCGCCTGGCCGGAGCCCCGCAGAGCCAGAAGCATTTTTCCGGGCGCCAGATCCGTATGCAGGGCAATGGCATGGGAGCCTTCGAAATCATTGACCGCGGCCCGAAATGCTTCTTCCACGGACAACCCTTTCCGGATGTAGGATGCCACGTGCATGGGTATGATTTTGGTGTCCGTGGAAATTTCTTCGGAAATGGCGAACCCGGCAGAGAGGTGTTGACGCTTCAACTCCAGAAAATTGTCGATATCGCCGTTGAGACAGGCATGAATGATGCCGGGCAGGTGAACGGAAGTGTCGGCGCCGACATGATCCATGGGATGACAGTTGGCTTCGTTGATATCCCCTACCGAGGCCCAGCGGGTGTGAATGAGGATGGTGTGAAACACACGATCGACGCCCAGCATCAGCCGCAGAATCGGATCGGTCCGGACCTGCTGCCGGATAAACGCGGTATTGTCGCCGAGGCGGCCGATTTCCGCGGCGGTTTTGTAAGTGAAGCAAATGGCGGCATCCGGCTGGCCGTGGTCGGGTTTTCTGACCTGGATTCCGCCGTTTTTAAGAATTATTGGATTCAACCGCTGCTGATAGGTATCGTTCAGGCCGGCTTGTTCAATTTTACGGATAAGATCGTCAAATATGATGTCTTTGAGCACAAAGAGAAGGGAAATGCCGGCCGAATCCCGGCCCCGGACCTCCAACCGGTCGATACTGTTCAAGGCCGCGTTGATCTGTTTGAGGACCGACAATGCCGGGCGGTTGACCGGCAAGAGATCAGCGCCTCGCAGAACATTGATTTTATCGATATTGGCCGCCAGTTCCTTTTCGATGCTCCAGGCCGCATCCTGCAGTTTTTCGATGCGGCAGGACATGATTTCAGCCGTATCGGCCGGAAGACGACTGATTGTCCGGCAGAAGACCGCAGTTTCCGTCTCGATGAGTTGTTTGATTGCCGCGGATGCAACTGCCAGTCGTGCCTGGAGACTTTTGCTGGTGAAAATGGCGGCAAATACATCCATGGATTTGAGCTTTCCCGCCGTGGCGACGGTATCGCCCACGGCCGCGTCGCCGGCAAGATAATCCGCATCCAACGGCCGTCCTTGTTTGGCGCAGGCATCGTGACCGCGTTCGCCGATTTTTTGGATCAGCCCTTCAAGGTGGCTGATCCGCGCCTCCGCCGTGTCCTTTGTTTCGGTTTTAAAGCACACGATTCCGGTCAGGCCGCAAGCCAGCAGATGATCCGAACAGGGGAAAAAAATAACGGCAGGACCGCTGACCGTGGCCGGATGCCTTCCCAGATAAACAGGTGTTTGCGCCATTCGAAGCGCCCGACAGCATCTCCGGATGAAGCGGCCCGAACTTTCAGGTTTTTTCAGATTCTTTTGACGCAGCTTCATAGGCGATGGTCTCATAGTATTTTTTTATCCCCAGGCGTGCATATTGGGCGGCGCGGGTGCCGATGAAATCCTTATGGGCGACAAAGACGGAAACGGCGATTTTACGGGTGCCGTCTTTTTTTTCAGCAAATCCGGTAAACCAGTCATAACGGATGGAATAATCGGGACGGTCGTTGATGGAACCGGTTTTGCCGCCGATGGTGAGCTGGGAAAGAATTTTGTCCCTTGACGCGCCCCGAAAAGTTTTGGAGGCGGTCCCGGCTCGTACGGTTGTTTTCATCATTTTTTTAAGAGCAGCGGCAGTCCCGGGTTTGATAACCTGCGGTCCGCTGTTGGGTTGGCCGCGATAAATCGTGTCGTTGCCCGTGCGTATCTTATCAATAATCCGGGGTTCGACCCATTGCCCGTTGTTCAGGGCAACGGCAACAATCATGGCGGCGTGAATCGGCGACATCAGGGTCGTTCGGTTGAATCCGCTGGCGATTTCCGCCCAATGGTAGGGTTCATCGTCAACGACCAGCGAGCTTGGCTGCATGCCTAATTCAAATTGTAGCGATCGGTTGAACCCAAACGCCTCCCCATAAAACGTCAACGTGTCTTTATCGAGGTCATGCATGCCGATGTTGCCGAAAACCGGGTTGACGGATTTGGCAAAGGCATCGCCGAATGAGATGGTGTTGGAGTAACGGTTTCGAGCACGGGTCAGTTGATTTTTATACAATGTGTATTTGTTGCCGTTGAATATCATGGGTGTATCAGGCTGATAGCGTTTGATCTCGATGGCGGCGGCGGCAGCGATAATTTTAAAGATGCTGGCGGCGGGAAAGTCGGCATTTACGCACACATTGTTATCCGGATCGAGCCGGTCATGACTGACCATGGATATGATGCGTCCGGTGTCCGGCTCCATAATGATAAATCCGAAATAAAGGGAGTTCTTCCGGTCGATCCGGTCAATGATGTATTCCTGCAAAGACGGCATCAGGCTGGTGGTGACCTCGTAATTCCGTTCACCGCTGACAAGGCCGAAGGTGTCTGAAGTGGTATTGGCAAGCGACAGTCCGTGAAGGATATCTTTATGCGCAAGAGTATTTTCCGCCTGACCGTCAGCTTTCCGGGAAGAATCGGCGATGCGTTCGGTTTCGACAGGATATCGCTCCAGAACCCAGAAAAAACCATGCGTCAGCAGGATGAGAAAGAATAATCCCAGAATATACCCCGGAAGACGTCTCATTGTCCGCTGCCGAGCGGATTGTTTTCTGAGCCCGTTCTGGAATTCTCTCCATTGGACCGTTCTATTTTGAAATCTGTGATGTAATTTTGGTCGTTTCAGCATCTTTTTTATTTATCGTCAGAGGCTTTTTGTGTCAATCCGTTTTCATCGGATTTTGCGGGTTGCTGAACAGCCGGGAGCGCTTGAAACGCGGAACGGATGCCTGATTATTCCCTGGGATTACTGTGACAGCGATAACAGATAGGACCGAAGATTGATTTTTTTGTTTTTCAGCCCGAGTTTGTCCCGGATATTGTTGCGGTGAAATTCAATGGCCCGGTCGGACAGGTTCAACATTTCCGAAATTTCCTTGGTGGTTTTGCCTGCCTTGACCAGATCGGCGATCTGGATCTGCATGGGAGTAAAGTGGCGATAATGAGTGGTCAGTTTTTTCATATAGGGCGATACAATGTTGTAAATATTGGACTCTAAAATATCGATATAGGCGGTTTGTTTTTGGTCTGTGCGCGTATTTTTGAGATTTTCGATATAGGGGATGACAAGTTTTTTCATGTTTTCCAGCACATTTTTTTCCATATCCTCTTTGTCCTGTTCCCGCTGCTTGAGCAGAATTTTCAGGGCCGTGTTGGTTTCCTGAAGATTAAGCGACTGCATGCGCAGTTCTTCTTCTTTCTGGCGCAGGGATTTTTCGATCTCCTTGCGTTCCTCGATTTCGGTGGTCAGTCGCTTATTGGCGGCGACCAGGGCCCGGGTCCGCTCCGCTACCCGGATTTCCAGCTCCTCGTTATATTTTTCAAGCTGCTGCTGAGCATTTTTCCGTTCAGTAATATCCACAACGGTGCCCATCATGCAGACGGCTTCCCCCACGGCGTTGGTCACCAGGTTGGCGGCCAGCAGGACGGTCATGGTGGTGTTGTCTTTTTTGACGCCTTCAATTTCACCATACCAGCTTTTTTCGGTCATCACTTTTTCAATCACTTCCCGCGCGAATTCGCGGCTCCGGGCAAAACTGGTGACCGGCCGGCCAATGACCGTATCAGGATCGTCATCCCCCCACATATTTAGAAACGCGTGATTGACGTAGGTTATATTGCCTTCGAGATCGCCAATGACAATCGCATCAATGGAGGAAGCAATGGCAAAATCCTTGATGCGGAGATCTTCCTCCATTTTTTTCCGGTCCGTGATATCAATAAACGAGACCATGATGCAGACCGGTTCCCCGTGATCATTGCTGACGATATTAGCGGACAGATGGACGATGATGGGTGATCCGTCCTTGCGCCAACCGGCGATTTCGTCTTCCCAACGCCCGGTTTGGAGAATGGTTTCCATGGCAGCAACGGCTTCTTTGTGATTTTTGGCAAACTCCAGGGCGGATCGTCCCAGGACTTCCGAAGAATCGGAAGCGCCCCACATGCGAAGAGCCGCATTATTGACATAGGTTATGTTTCCCTCGAGATCGCCGATGCCGATGCCCTGAACGGAAGAAGCAATGGCGAAATCCTTGATGCGGAGATCTTCCTCCATTTTTTTCCGGTCGGTGATATCAATAAAGGAATCCATGATGCAAAGGGGGTCGCCGTTGTCATTGTTGACGATATTGGCGGCCAGATGGACGATGATGGGGGAACCGTCTTTTCGCCAGCCGGCGATTTCGCCTTCCCAGATCCCTTTTTTCAGGATCGTGTCCAAGACCAGCAGCGCTTCTTGATGATTTTTGGCAAACTCCAGTGCGGATCGTCCCAGGACTTCCGAGGGATCGGAAGCGCCCCACATGCGCAGGGCCGCGTTGTTGACATAAATGATATTGCCGTCCAGATCGCCGATGCCGATGCCCTGGATGGAAGAAGCAATGGCCCGGTCCTTGATCAGAAGCTGATCCCGGATATCCCTGTCTTTTAAAAACATCTTTTCAGGTTCCTCCCAAAGAAGCGGTTTTTTCGGGACCAAACGGTTTTTTCTTTTGGTTTGGCGGGATTCCAGGATGGTACGCGCTATTTAACGGTCGTTCCCGGCAGTGTCGGCTTTTCCGCGGTGATCACCGCGGCCCCCTCTTCCGATACCGCGGCCAGCAGCATCCCCTGGGATGTCACCCCCCGCAGTTTGGCGGGTTTGAGATTGGCCACGATCACCACCTGCCGACCGACCAATTCTTCCGGCGGGTATGATTCGGCGATACCGGCCACAATGGTTCGAGTTTCCGTTCCCAGGTCCACGCCAAGCTTTAAAAGCCGGTCCGCCTTGGGTACTTTTTCGGCGGATGTCACCGTGGCGGTCCGCAAGTCGAGCCTGGCAACATCATCAAAGGAGATTTCCGGTTTGAAGGGATCCGTGGAAGCCTTGCCGGTCGGTTTCGCGGTGTCTGCGGCAGGCTCCGGATACGCCGTTGATGTAGCTTTTGCGGGAGTTGACGCGGTAGCTGTCTGTCGGATATCGGGTTGTTTTGTCTTTTCGATTCTCGGAAAAAGAGCAGCAGATCGGCCAAGTAATGTGCCCGGTTCCAAAAGACCCCAGTACTGGATCTGTTCCAGGGTGGCGGGGCGGGTCGTGTGGGGCAGCCCCAGTATCTGCCGGATTTTTTCAGCGGTTTCCGGCATGACGGGCCAAAGCAGTCCGGAAATGACGCGCAGCCCTTCGAGAAGATTATAAATCACCTCATTCAGCCGCGCTTTTCCATCGTCGCTTTTGGCCAGTTCCCAGGGAGCATTGGTCACCACGTACTTGTTCATGATGGAAATAAAATGCCAGACCGCGGCCAGGGCTTTATGGGTTTCCATGTTTTCCATGGCGGTGAGGTAATCGCCAATGGCAGTCTGTGCGGGTGCGAGCAGATCCGTTTTTACCCCGGAGCGCATGTCCGCATCAACGGACGGAACGGCGCCGCCGCAGAATTTGTGCGCCATGGTCAGAATGCGGGAAAACAGGTTTCCCAGGTCATTGGCCAGATCCGAGTTAATGCGCTGGCACACGGCCTCTTCAGAAAAGTTGGCATCCAGGCCGAAAACCATCTCCCGCATCAGAAAATACCGGATGGCGTCAATGCCGTAAGTAGTAGCCAGTTGAAGAGGCTCGACCACATTGCCCCGACTTTTCGACATTTTGCACTCGTCGATATTCCAGTAGCCGTGGACATAGAGATGCCGGTAAACCGGCAGTCCGGCCGCTTTGAGCATGATGGGCCAATAGATGCCGTGAGGCTTGAGAATATCCTTGGCGATAATATGATGGGCCGAGGACCAGAATTTTTTAAACAACGGGTCGTCCGGATACCCGAGTGCGGAAATGTAGTTGATCAGCGCGTCAAACCAGACATAGGTCACATAATTGTCGTCAAAGGGAAGAGTGATGCCCCATTGCAGCCGGGTTTTGGGCCGGGAGATGCAGAGGTCTTCCAGAGGTTCCCGCAGAAACGCCAGCACCTCGTTGCGGTAGCGTTCCGGCTGGATCATCGTCGGGTTGGTTTTGATCCGATCCATGAGCCATTCCTGATAGCGGCTCATTTTGAAAAAATAATTGGATTCGCGGATCATTTCCGGCGCAGTGCCGTGGTCGGGGCATTTTCCGTCGATGAGTTCGCGTTCAATATAAAACCGCTCGCAATCATAGCAGTAAAGTCCTTCATACTCGCTGAAATAGATATCCCCGGCATCGTAAATGGTCTGCAGGATGTTGGTGACCACGGCAATATGATCCGGGTCCGTGGTTCGGATGAAGTGATCATGCACTACATTAAGTTTCGGCCATAGATTTCTGAATATGCTACTGATTCTTTCAGAATAAACGGATGGATCAACCTGGTTTTTCTCAGCAGCCTTGACGATTTTATCTCCGTGTTCGTCGGTGCCGGTGAGAAAAAACGTCTCCATGCCGCAGATTTGACGGAACCGGCGGATGACATCAGCGGTAATGGTCGTATACATATGGCCCAGATGGGGCATGGCGTTGACATAGTAGATCGGTGTGGTGATATAAAAATGCTGGGTCATGAGATGGTTTCTTCTTTCATGGCGGTCTGTTTTTTCGCATCCGGTTTTTCCTGGGCCGGTTTTTTTTGTCCATAGGTGTAATCTTCAAAGGTCAGGCAACACATCAGGCGGCCGCATACCCCGGATATTTTGGTGGGATTAAGGGACAGTCCCTGCTTTTTCGCCATTTTGATGGAAACCGGGTCGAATTTGATCATAAACGACCGGCAGCAGAGCTCCCGGCCGCATCTCCCGATGCCGCCGCACATTTTGGCCTGGTTGCGGATGCCCACCTGCCGCATTTCGATTTTGGTGCGGAATTCCTTGACCAGCATCTTCACCAACTTCCGGAAATCCACCCGTCCGTCGGCAGTAAAAAAAAACGTGAGTTTGCTGTTGTCAAAGGCGCATTCCGTGCAGAACAGATTCATGGGCAGGCCCAGTTCCTTGACGCACTGGCGGCAAAACGTAAACGCCTTGTCTTCCATTTCTGCGTTGTTGCGGATTCTTATGAGGTCTTCTTCGGTGGCGGGCCGGTGAACTTTCTGCTGGACGGCGGCGGCGTGCCCGGCATCGGCGGGACAGGGAGGACGAGCCACAAATCCGAACGCCAGTCCGTTGTCGGTTTCGACAATAACCGGATCACCGTTATTGAGATGGAATCCGTTGCATTTGAAGTCATATATTTTTCCGGCTTGTTTGAACCTTACGCCGACGATGGTATCCATTGTTTTTAGTCTTTCGTGCCAAGCGAGAGCATCAACGCGTCCAGCGAGAGGCGAACATTCGCGTTGGCGTGAATATCCCGCTGGGTGCGTGAGATGGCGTTAATTTTTGATATTAAAGACGAGATTCGGCGCCCGGCGCCGAATTCGTCAATTTCATTGGCCAGATCCTTGTGGATGATTTTTTCCGGCGCCACCCGACTGACGACCAGATCCCGGAACCATGACTGCATGACGGATAGAATCTCGAAAAGATTTTCTTTGTTTCTTGACAGGGATTCCGACAAGATCAGACATTCTCCGGGTGATGACGCGGTTTCCATCCGGCGGATAATTTGCTTGCGTTGTTCGATCCAGTTCGTTTCCGCCATCCGGCCGGCCTGAGTTGGACTGCCGTCAGCCATTGCCGCAACGATATCGGCCGCTGTTGCCTCCAGACCGTATCGGCTCTGAAGGAAATGGCTCAGCATTTCCCGTGGAATCGGCGCGAACCGGATATGACGGCATCGGGATACGATGGTCGGCAGCAGATCTGTTGTCTGGGGAGCGGTCAGAACGAAGACGGTGCGATCCGGAGGTTCCTCAAGAGTCTTGAGCAGCGTGTTGCCGGCCTCCGGGTTTAATGCCTGGGCACCGGCAATTACGACAACGCGAGTGGCGGCTTCGTAAGGTTTCAATGTCATTTTTCGGCCGAGCGCCCGGACCTGATCTACTTTGATCATCTTTCCTGAAGGTTCGACAACATGAATGTCCGGATGGTTGCCGGCTGTTATTTTTTTGCATGACCGACATTGACCGCAGGACCGAGCCGATTCCGCTGCCGGTCCGGCAGCGCTTTGGGGCGGGTTCATGCAATTGGCTGCCATGGCAAGGGCAAGACCGGCCGCCCGCTTGCCTGTTCCGTCGTGTCCGGTAAACAGGAACGCATGGGGAAGACTGCCGGTGTAAAGGGCCGATGCAATTAACCGGAGAGCCCGTTTCTGGGCGATCAGGGGATCAAATGAGGGCACAATTGCTACCGTATGCCGATACGATCCATCACCGGCTGCTGTTGACCCGGTCCCTGAGCTCTTTTCCGCATTTGAAAAACGGCAGTTTTTTCGGCCTGATCATTACCTTTTCGCCGGTTTTGGGATTGCGGCCCATATAGCTTTTATATTTTTTGACATAAAAGCTGCAAAGTCCGCGTATTTCAATCCGCTCGTCTTTGACCAGGGCATCGGCCATTGAGTCGAAAAAAATCTGTACGATTTTAGCCGCTTCGGATTTGGATATATCCGCTTCCTTTTTTAATGCGGAGATAAGCTCGAGTTTGTTCATGTCTCCTCCTGTGTCGGTTTTCGTCAACGCGTGTTATTGTTTTAATTTCCATAATGGCTGTCTCGCGGCGCCGTCAGTCGTAATGCGTTTGCCGGATTTTTGCAACTATTATTGCTTCACAGTTATCCTGCGATACGGCAATTTTTCCGGCTCCGTAAAATGTAGCGGGCCGCTGAAACACATTATTATGCAAATCATCTTGTAAATAAATATAAATAAAAAAAAAGTCAAGGCGTTATGTTTAAATATTTATCGGCTCCCGATATCTCCCAGACCGGATAAAGTGACCATGAAGCCGACGCGGTTGTCCTCGTCTTCCCGGGAAAAAGAGATGAAAAACGCCCAGCACTGCTCCCGGTACTGAAATCCGATGCTTTTATAAATATCCTGATTTGCTTCCAGATTGCGCTCGTATTCACCAAATAGACGAACCGACGGAAGCACGGCAAATGTCGTGTCGATGTACAAGCTCTGAGCTCTGTCCCGGCGATATCGGTATTCGCAGGCCAGCCGGTTCTCCTGCCAGCCGGAAAACACGATACGGGCGTTATGGCCGAAAAAGTTCCCTTCTTCATGATCCCATGCCGCATCTGCGCGAAACGAGAGCGGATTGACAGGGTCAAGCTCCAGTTGCATGTACAGGGGTTCCAAGGGGTTGGCGTCGGGTACGTTTCTTTTTGTCAGATCATAGGGCTGTTCAATCAGCAGGCGGCCCAGAGGCGGGCCGGATCGCCACATGGGGTCATCCGGATTTTTTCGTCCTGAAGACTGGTCATCCGCGTATCCGGCGGGGGTGATCAGATTGATCAGGGACAAGGTAACGCGATGGGTTTCTTCGATCCGGTCCAGTTCATCCCGGAAGGGAAGGTCGCCCTGGTTTTGCTCCGGGATGTAAAGGTATTGAATTTTGGGCGCCAGTGTATGTTTGATCTTTTCCAAAGAGCCGGTATTCACATTAAAAACCCGGTAGAGATCTGAACTCAGGTCCAGGCGGAAATCAAACATTTCCCGGTGCTGGTAATTTTCCGTGTCCGGGCCGTCAAAATCATGACGATCCGTATACCATGAGGTCTGCCGAAATCCCGCGGATGGCTCAAAAGCCAGATAATGTTTCCAGTTAAGGGGCAAATAAACTCTGGGATGAAAATCCGCGCGATGGCCTGTGGAACCGTCCTGGCGATAAAAATACGTATATTCCGATGTCATGTCGATAAAGAGAGGAGATAACGGAAGCGGATGCTTAAGGCCCGACAAATCAGCCCGGGGCAAATGATGCAGGGTAGGATCGGTATCGGAAAATCGCCGGTTGATGACATTGTCGTACCAGGCGACATCCGCGTTGAAGCTGTAGGTCCACCAGTTACGGCTGACATTGAGGCGGTTTTCCCGTACGGCATCATTTTTGTCGTCCAGATCCCTTCCGAAATACGCCTTGAAATCGTCATTGACATCCTGATATCCCGTGTAGCCGTCTGAAAATTCTCTTAAATAATCCTGGTCGCTGACCACGTCAAGATCCAGTTTGGCGGTGAAATGCCAGGGGAGTTCCTGGTCGGCTTTCATCCGGAACCAGTACCGATCGGTATTCGGGCGATGGAACCTGTCATTGGGATACCCCCACTTGCGCGATGCTTCCGGCGTGCCGTCGTCGATTTTCCGGTCGTTGAAACCATCGATCATCAACACTCCCTTGGAATCATCCGAAAGTACATAGCGGAATTCACCGCCGAGCTTTTCTCCCCGTTTTTGCATATGGTGATAATAAAAGGTGGCATCACTGTTGCGGCTGATGGCCCAGAATAATGGCTGGACAAAAGTGATTCCCTTTCGGTCTGAATATCCGGCCTGTGGGAAAAGAAGTCCGGACTGGCGTTCCAGTTTAACGGGAAAAATGATGTAGGGCATGTAAAATACCGGGATTCGCCGGACCCATAATGTCGCGTGATGCGCTGTTCCGTATCCTTCAACGGTGACATTGACATTGTTTCCGGTGATGCGCCAGTCCGGGATTTCCCCGTCGCAGGATGTCAGGCTGCCCTGGGAAATGGAAAAGGAGTTTTCGCCGGTTTTGCGGATATGGTCTCCCCGGATGAAAAAATGTTTTTGCTCTACAAACAATTCTCCCTGGGACACCACGCCGGTTTCCGTTTCCAGATCAATGTTCATGGCATGACCGGAAAGACGGTCGGCATTTGTAATCAGCAGCACGTTTCCTTCGGCCCGGGCTTTTCCGGTCTCCTGATTCAGCAGGACATGGTCGGCGGTTAAGGTGAGATCGTCTTTTTGAATCATGACCCCACCTTCTGCCGTGTAGATCTCAGTCTGGCGGTCGTAAGTAAGGCGATCCGCGGAGATTCGCCAGGGAGTCCGAGCGGATAGGGCGGTCGACGACATCAGGGGTTGGGCCCAGGCCGCCATCCAACCGCCGGAAACAAGGCATGCGAGCAGCAGGAGCATGACCGCCGCCGGAAACTCCGGTCGTCCGTATTTGAATTTGATGTAACATGACGCCAGCAGCATAAAACGGATCGATGTTTTGCAGTAATCCATGAAAAGGAAGAGTCGGTTTTTTTTTAATCCTTGAATAATACCTTGAAGCTGACCGGAAACTCCAGTATAAAAATCGGCAAGCGGAAAAAAATCAAGAAATAGGGAATTATGGGAAATCGGGCCACGGATGGATGCGGCATTGATGAAAAAACAATTTGTGAGCCAGATCCGGTCGGGTGAGACCATTGATGATCGGTTTGCCGTATCGGAGAAATTTCTGGCCAGAAAAAAAGACGGCAATGCCTTCCTGAATCTGATTTTTTCCGATAAAACCGGCACGATCAAGGCAGTGGTATGGGATGGCGTCGAAAATATCGCCCAGAGTCTTGCCCCCGGAGATATCGTTCATGTCACCGGAGCGGCCAATCAATATCGCGATACGTTGCAAATTGTCGTCAAGTCGGTGTCGCCGGTGCCCAAAAATCTGATCGATCCTTCGGATTATCTGCCCGCTTCCCGCCGGGATCCCGATCAAATGATGGAACGGCTGATCCGGCTGGCCGACGGCATCCAGACCCCTTGTCTTAACGCTCTTCTCAAATACTTTTGGGAGGATGAAGATTTCATGCGCCGGTTTAAGGCCGCGCCCGCAGCCAAACACATGCACCATGCCTATATCGGCGGCCTGCTGGAACATACCCTTTCCCTGGCGCTGCTGGCCGACAAGGTGGCCGATCATTACGCCGGCATTGACCGGGATATGCTGATTACCGGCGCAATTCTCCATGACATCGGTAAAACACGGGAGCTGGAATACGACAATCGGATCGATTATTCCATGGAAGGCCGGCTGATCAACCATATTGTCATCGGCGTGGAGATGGTTGAAAAAAAGATCGCCGCCATGGATGAATTTCCGGCACTTCCGGCCCTGCTCCTCAAGCACATGCTCATCAGCCATCACGGCTCCCGTGAGCTCGGATCGCCGGAGCCGCCCAAGACGCTGGAGGCGGTCCTGCTGAATTATCTGGATGAAATCGATGCCAAAATTAACGGCATTCGGGAGTTCATGGCATCCCAGGACCCGGAAGCGGAATGGACGTCCTATCATAAGCTCCTGGAGCGGTTTTTTTATAAAGGCACCCAGATTACGAAATGACGGCAAAGCGGCGGCATTATGTTTATCACGTTTGAAGGAATAGAAGGTTCCGGCAAAACCACCCAGATGGCGCCTGTCGTCGATTTTCTGAAAGAGCGCGGCATTGACTGCATCATGACCCGGGAACCGGGCGGCACCTCTATCGGCAAGAAAATCCGCGCCATTCTGATGGATCCGGAAAACACCGGCATGTTTCCGGTGACGGAACTTTTGCTGTATGCCGCTGATCGCATCCAGCACGTGCAGGAAGTGATTCTGCCGGCTCTCAAAGCCGGCAAAACCGTGGTGTGCGACCGGTTTCTGGATTCCACCGTCGTTTATCAGGGATATTCCCGAAAACTGGATATTGAAATTATACAGAAAATCCATGGGTTGATCATGGGAGAGTTGTCGCCGGACCTGACATTTCTGCTGGATCTGCCGCCTGCCGTGGGTTTGGCCCGGGCCTGGGAACAGATCAACAATGGATCGCGCTCCAACGCGGAAACACGGTTTGAATCCGAACTTTTGACGTTTCATGAAGCCGTGCGTGCGGGATATCTGGAGCTTGCCCGCCGGGAGCCGGAGCGCTTTGTCATTATCGACGCCACGGCGAAACCGACGGACGTAACGGCCCGCATCCTTCCGGAATTGCGCCGGCGCTTCGTGGGATGAAAAGGAAAACATAGATGCAGTATTCCATTTTGGACACCATTGGAAACACGCCGCTGGTTGAAGTCCGGCGGCTGAACCCCAATCCGAACGTCACCATTCTGGCCAAGCTCGAATATTTCAACCCGGGCGGATCCATCAAAGACCGACCGGCCCTTTATATGATCGAAGACGGCGAACGGTCCGGAAAGCTTACACCGGACAAGACCGTGATCGAAGCCACCAGCGGAAACACCGGCATCGGGCTGGCCATGGTCTGCTCGGTTAAGGGATACCGTCTGCTGCTGGCCATGTCCGAGGCCGTCAGTGTGGAGCGCCGTAAGATATTAGCGGCCCGGGGCGCTGAGATTCTGTTGACTCCCGGCCATCTGGGGACCGACGGCGCCATCGAGGAGGTCTATCGCATCGCACGGGAAGAACCGGATCGGTACTTCATGACCGACCAGTTCAACAACGAGGCCAACTGGAGGGCCCACTACCACGGTACGGCAGATGAAATCATCCGCCAGACCGAAGGTAATGTCGATAAGATCGTGGCGACCATGGGAACCACCGGAACGGTCATGGGGCTTGCCCGGCGATTTAAGGAGTATGATCCCAACGTCGAGGTTATCGGCGTGGAACCTTATCTCGGTCACAAGCTCCAGGGGCTTAAAAATCTCAAAGAGGCCTACCGGCCGGAGATTTTCGACAAGAACCTGCTGGGCCGCAAGGTCAATATCGATGATGAAGAGGCCTTTGAAATGACCCGCCGCCTGGGCAGGGAAGAAGGCCTTTTCGTGGGGATGAGTTCCGGCGCGGCCATGGTTATCGCGGCCCGGGAAGCCGAAAAAATGGAAAAAGGCACCATCGTGGTGATCTTTTGCGACAGCGGGGAACGGTATCTCAGCACGCCGCTGTTTGCCGTCAAAAAAAAAGTCGATCTGGTGCTGTTTAATACCATGAAACGGTTCAAAGAACCGTTTGAGCCTCTGCATGCCGGTCGGGTATCGGTTTATTCCTGCGGCCCGACGGCCCATGAGCGCCTGCACCTGGGTCAATGCCGGCGCTTCGTGTTTTCCGATATTCTTTGCCGGTATCTGGAATTTCGGGGATATGATGTCAATCACGTGATGAACATCACCGACATGGACGACAAGACCATCCAGGGATCTGAAGCAGCGGGCGAAGATCTGAAATTTTTTACGGAAAAATATATTAACTGGTTCAAACAGGATCTGGAGCATCTGCGGATCAAGCCGGCTCAGCATTACCCCCGAGCCGGCGAGCACATGGAAGACATGGTGGCCCTGGCCAAAAAACTGGCCGAAAAAGGAATCGCCTATGAAAAGCTCCATTCCCTTTATTTTAATATTTCGGCATTTCCGGAATATGGAAATTTATCGGGAATCGATCTGGAAAAGATTCGACTGGGCGCCACCGTGGACCTGGATGAATACGAAAAAAACAATCCCAAGGATTTTACCCTGCTGAAACGCGCCAAGCTGTCGGATCTCAAGCGGGGGCTTTACGTCAAGACCGAGTGGGGGAACGTGCGCCCGTCCTGGCATATTCAGTGCGCGGCCATGTCCATGAAATACCTGGGCGACAGCTTCGACATTCATACCTCCGGCCGGGAGCTGGTTTTCCCGCATCATGAAAATGAGCTGGCCATTGCCAAGGCTGTGACCGGAAAACCTCTGGCCCGTTGCTGGCTGCATTGCGAGCAGGTTCAGGCCCAACAGGGTACAAGCGAGGATGCCGAAGGCGGGTTGCCGACCCTGTCCGATATCATGGGAATGGGCTATACGGCCCGGGAAATCCGGTTCTGGATTGCCGGCGCTCATTACCGCCGTCCCCTGGTATTCTCCGAATCCCACCTGTTGCAAGCCAGAAACGCATTAAAACGCATTGACGGCTGCGTTTATACCCTCTCCCGCATCGAGCGGGGGGCTCCCTTTTCAGATATCGACCAGATCGTCTATGATATCCGACAGGGATTTATCAATGCCATGGATGATGATCTTAACTTTCCCGCCGCGCTGGCGGTTTGGTTCCGCTGCATCCGGCAGATCAATTCCCTGATCAACCAGCAGAAACTCAGCCCGGATGATGCCGCGAAAATCATTGCGGCATTCAAAAGCGTGGATGCGGTCATGCGGATTTTTGATTTTCCGGCCGAACAGATGTCTTCTGAAACCCGATCCCTGCTGGCAAAACGGGAAGCGGCGCGGAAATCCGGCGATTTTGAAACCGCCGACCGGATCCGGGATCTTTTGCTTCAGCGGGGCGTTGTCGTTAAGGATCATAAAATTTAAGCCACTTAGGAAAATATATGATACCCGCTTATTTCCCGTTTACCCATATCAGCACCTCCATTGCCCGAATCATCGGCCGTTGTTTCGGCGGCCTGATCGTCTACCGGCCCATTGCAGACCATCCGGATATTCCATCAAATAACGCGTCCGAAAAACCAAAGCAGCTGCCTGTTGATATCCGGGTACCGGTCCGCGAACATGACGAGCGGCTCATCCATCTTTATCGAGAATACCGTCAATGGGGCGAATTCCATGACGGCGGCATCGGCGCCCTGAAAAATCGGCGTGACGCTTCTTTTGATGCGGAAACATTTGTGACCCAGATCCGTTCGCAAATACTGGGCAAACATTCCCGCCGGGATGATCCTCTTGATCCCCTCTTTTCCGCGCGCCTGTTTCTTATGGCGGCCCAGGATTACGATATGACCCAGGAAACGGTGGAACAGACCATTGCGGCGTCCGACGTCAACATGGCCCAGATGGTTTCCGAACTCAAGGGTACAGCAGCGCCAGATGACGTCGGGATCACCCGCAGCGCAAAAACCGACCCCGGTGCAATGATGACCGGAGCGCGGCTTTTGTCCTGGTATCGGCTGGCCTCCCGGGATCCGGACGCGGATTTTAGTTTTCTGATCACCACCAGCCCGAGTGTATGCGATACCCTTGTTCAACAGATACCGTCCAGCCGCCATATCCGCTCCTGGGACGGTCTGCCCTGTCCGGCAGATGATGAACAGCGGGCGGTATGGAAAACTTATCTGGCGGATGCGGCCGGTAGAAATCCGGAAGACCCCGCCGTTCTGCCTGCGCCCGGGATCCCGGAGGCATTTGCGGGGGAGTTTGTTTTCAGACTGTATCTTTTCCCTGATCTCACTCCGGAACAATTGATGCAAGGGGCTTTGTCTGAGTCCGAACGGGAAATGACCCATTCCATTCAGCCGGGTATCGGCAATATTCTGGTGGGGGCTTTGGAAACCGGGAAAACATGAAAAAGAATTCTTGACTCGATTTTATAATTGGCGTATTGAAATTTTTTAAATTTTTCAAAGACGGTACGTATATCACATTATGTATCCATTTACATTATGTTACCTTATGAAAGGAGAATGAAAAAAATGGCGTTTAATCCTATTGTTGATGCTGATAAATGTGAAGGCTGCGAAGAATGCGTGGATGTCTGTCCGGTGGAAGTTTTTGAAATGCAGGATGGGAAATCGGTTCCGGTCAATGCGGAAGAATGCCTCGGGTGCGAGAGCTGCGTTGAAGTCTGCGAACCCGGCGCGATTACCATCGAAGAAATTTAACCTCCCCTTGCCATTGGTTTCTCCGGGCGTCTTTTTTCAAAACGGCGTCCGGAAAAACCCGGCAGCCCGCGGCGGCCGTCTCCTTTTCCAGTGTCGCTCCTTTTCCCATCCGAATCTGTCGTTGCTTTTTTATAACCATCCACATACACATATCGATCTGACAGCATGACCGTGTTTCCCGGTTTTCCCCATATGGCGTATGTCAGGCAGCAACTGGTCCGTTCCGGTCTGTCGGAACGTGACGGTGTTGTTGCCCCGGCGATTCGCCGGGAGACGATTCCCCCTCCGTCAAAAATCGGGGAAACCGTTGCCGTTGCTGTGGGCAGCCGCGGTATAGACGGACTTGCCGATATCGTGCGCCAATGCCTCCGCGTGCTGGAACGCATGGGGTATGCCCCGTTTGTTCTGTCGGCCATGGGCAGCCATGGGGGAGCCACGGTGGACGGTCAGAAGGAGATTCTGGCAAAGCTCGGTATCACGGCGTCCAGGGTGGGGGCGCCGGTTGTCGCTGATATGGAGGCGATCGCCATTGACGAGCTTCCCGGCGGCGAAACGATTTATTTTTCCTCTGCTGCTCTGGCTGCTGATCATCTGGTGGTGATCAACCGGATCAAACCTCATACCAAGTTCAAGGCCGACATTGAAAGCGGTCTGTGCAAAATGCTGACCATCGGGCTGGGCAACGCCAGAGGCGCGGCCACGTTTCATAATATGGCCGTTCGGCGCTCTTTTACCGTTATTGAGACAGCAGCCGCCCAGGTATTAAAAAAAATCCGGCTTCTTTTCGGCATCGCGCTCATGGAAGACGGCTATGGCCATCTGGCCCAGGTGGAAGTGCTCCGGCCTGAAACGCTTATTTTTCGGGAAAAACAGCTCCTGAAAGAAGCGATGGGCATGATGGCGCGTCTTCCGTTTACTGATATCGATGTGTTGATTGTGGATGTCATTGGAAAGGATATTTCGGGCATTGGCATGGATTCGAATGTGACCGGCCGGCATCGGGATCTCAGCGGAGATTTTTTTTCAACCCCCCGCGTTGCCCGCATTTTTGTCCGGGAGCTCTCTCCGGGTTCGGCGGGAAACGCCAACGGCATCGGGCTGGCCGATTTTACGACCACCCGGCTGGTCAATCAGATGGATTTGACAAAAACCTTTGTCAATGCGGTTACGGCTGTGTCACCCGAAAAAGGCGCCATTCCGATTCATTTTGAGACGGACCGGCAGTGCCTGAAAGCGTGCATCAAAACCTGCGGCGCGCCCGTGCCGGACGAGGTGAAAATCGTTCGGATCCGGAATACGGCTTATCTGGAATATATTCAGGTTTCACAGGCGTATGAGTCGGAGACCGAAGCCTCGCCGATCCTTGAACGGATGGAACCATGGCGGCCTTTTAAATTTGACCCATCGGGCAACCTGATGGATTTTGATCCTCATGAAAACGCATGATGAAGGCGATTATCCGGTTAACACCCCCATCGGCAGGGTGCATATTTATTATCAAACCCGTCCGTTTTCTCTGACGGAAATCCGTCTTCCGGTTTGGGGAGCTGATGCCGGTCCCATTCATCCGGCCCCTGTGCGTCCCATAGTTTCAACCGATATTATCGGGCTTCGAAAGATAACCGATTTACTGAACCTCTATTTCAGCGGCACGGCAGTCAAACCGCCGTGGGCATTGTTAAACATGGGGAAGTTGACCCCGCTCCAGCAGCAGGTATTGCGCGCGGTTGCCGCCATCCCTTTCGGCGTTCTCAAATCTTACGGCCGTGTTGCCGATGCCGCGGGCTGCCGGCGCGGCGGGCGGTTTGTCGGCAATACCATGGCCAAAAATCCATTTCCCATTGTGATTCCATGTCATCGTGTGGTGCGCGGCAACGGCGAAATCGGCGGGTTCGGCGGGGGTCCGGATCTGAAGAAAAGATTGATCGGATTTGAATGCGGACAGGATAAATAACGGCAAAAAGAACGGGCCGGAAAAATCCTAGTTGTCAATTATAATTTCATATGGTATTTATTAACTTATGAAACAATATGTTATCGATGAATTGCGCCCCGCTGATCATCAGCGGATCAAAGATTATCTGGATGCTCATTTCGGTCCGGCCGACATGGATACAATTTACTGGATACCGCTGGAACCCATGCTCTACACGCCGGATCAGCAGTGGCACAAAGAATGTCACCCGCTTTATTTTGCTATTCAGTTGACTCCCGAAACCCTTTCACTGGAACTGCTGGTGCGAACGAAAAACCGGGTTCGCTGCGACTGCATCCGATATGCCGACGAAGCGCAGAAGAAGTGGGGAATCGATTTTGTGGACGTCATATTTGAAAACCTGGAAATCATCAATTAACCGCCGGACGTGCCGTAAAGGGAAGCATCCATGTTAAAAATCATCCCCCTGGGGGGACTCGGGGAAATCGGTCTGAATATGATGGTATTGGAGTGTGAGGAAACCATCGTGATTATCGACGCGGGGCTGATGTTTCCCGAAGCCTACATGCTTGGCGTGGATTGCGTGATTCCGGATATGGACTATATCCGGCGGAACAAGACGAAAGTTGCCGCCGTCATTCTGACCCACGCCCATGAGGATCATATCGGCGCGGTGCCGTATCTGCTCAAAGAAATCAATATTCCGGTTTATGGCACACCGTTTACCCTTGGCGTGCTCAGGCATAAACTGGAGGAACACGGCCTGCTCCTCGAGGCGTCGCTTAATATCGTTACTCCTGCCCATACACTGGATATCGCGCCGTTCAGTTTTGAATTTATCCGGGTCAATCACAGCGTGGTGGACGGCGTGGGAATCGCCGTGAAATCCCCTGCCGGCCTGGTCGTCCATACCGGTGATTTCAAGCTCACCGAGACCGCTATTTCCGGAATGTCGACGGATGTGAAGCGCTTCGCCCGGTTGGGAGAGGAAGGGGTGCTGGCACTGCTCTCGGATTCCACCAACGTGGAAAAAGACGGACATTCGATTTCCGACCGGCAGGTGGGTAAAAGCCTGGAAAAGATCGTGGCCGACAGCGCCGGCCGCGTCATTATTGCTCTGTTTGCGTCCAATATTGCCAGAATTCAGCAGATCATCGCCATCTGCAGACAAACGGGTCGCAAGATATTGTTTAACGGCCGCAGTATTGAATTGAGCGTTCAGATTGCCGCTGATTTGAACATGCTTGATATTCCAGAAAGCATGGTTATTGATCTCAGCGAGGTTGATGCCTATGCGCCCGAAGAAATCCTGATACTGACCACCGGCAGTCAGGGCGAGCCCATGTCGGCCTTGACGCGTATGTCCACCGGCACCCACAAACAGTTGCAGGTGGAGCCCGGCGATCGGGTGATTTTATCATCCAAGTTCATCCCCGGGAATGAAAAAGCCATTGCCAGGATCATCAACAATATGTTCCGCAAAGGCGCTGATGTGGTCTATGAGACCATTTCCGATATCCACGTGTCCGGGCACGCGTTCCGGGAAGAGCTGCGGACCATGATCCAATTGACGCGGCCCCGTTATTTTGTTCCGATCCACGGTGAATATCGGCATCTGATTCATCACGCAAAACTTGCCGAAGATACCGGCATCCCGAAGGAAAAAATCCTGCTGGCGGAAAACGGGCAGATTATTACATTCGATGATTCCGGCGGCCGGATCAGCGGTTCGGTGGATGTCAGCCGCATTCTGGTGGACGGCAAGGGGATCGGCGATGTGGGTCGTTCGGTGCTCAAGGAGCGGCGCCTGCTTTCCGAAGAAGGGCTGGTGGTGGTGACCCTGGCCATTGACGCGGAAACCGGATTTGTCATATACGGTCCGGAAATCGTTTCCAAGGGATTGGTATTTGAGCAGGAGACCGGACATATCATCGCTGATGCCCAGTGCGTGCTTCTGGAAATCATTGAAGAAATCGCCCTGGTCGACCCGGCCGGCCGGGGGGAGGTCCTGCGCCAGAAGATGCATCGGGCCCTGCGGGAATATTTCAATTTCACGTTAAAGCGCCGGCCGGTGATTCTGCCGTTTATTCTGGAATTATGAACTCCTGTGGCATGGACGTAAAAAAAATGTTACGTGGTTTTAAACTGCACATCCATATCGAGGAACGGTCATGCGCAGGGAAATAATCGGGATTTTTTTGTTTTTTCTGGTCATCTTTACCTTGCTGAGCCTGGTGTCCTATCATCCGGAAGATCCGTGTTTTTTGACCAGAGCCGGCAACCAGATGACCCCGGGCAATTTTTTCGGTGTTTTCGGCGCTCATCTGGCCGGTTTCCTGATCGGACTGACCGGCGTCGGGTCGTTCTGGATTCCCCTGCTGCTGCTGATCGCCAGCATTGAGTTTTTCAGTATCCGTTCTCTTCGCAGGCTTTATTCCATTTTGGGCGGCGGCGTCATACTGATAGTGGGAACAGGGAGTCTTTTTGCGTTTTTTCAGGAATCCTACGTCATATTCGGCCGCTGGTATCCGGCCGGAGGCATGGTTGGATCATGGATCATGACATTTCTGGATCATTATACCAATGCGACCGGCGGAACCTTGATTCTGATATTTTTGCTGCTCATCGGCTTTGTCCTGACCACCGGGCTCTCCCTTATCCATGTGTCGGTAAAGTCGGCGTATTTGAGCTGGCGGATCGCTGAAAAGATGCAAGGGTTGTTTCTTGGCATTCTGCGCGTTGCCGGCCGTATCCGCGGCAATTTGGGTCCGGCCGCGACCTGGATAAAAGAAAAGTTCAGGATGCGCCTTTACCCATCGGGCGGATCCCAACAAAAGGACAGACGCCGGAAAACCGCTGCCCCGGCTTCCCGGCCCGCTTCCCGCACTCCCGAGCCGGTTGAAAACAAATCCGAAATTCCATCGGAACGCGATATCACCATCAAACCCATGCAGCCGCCGCGTCCGCTGCGGTCCGTGCCCGCTCCCAGGCAGCAGGAATTTGCTTCCATGCGCAAGGACGGCGCTTTTCAGCTTCCCTCCATCGGATTTCTCAAGGACCCGGATATTGTGATCGATGATGTGGATCATGAGAATCTGCGCAATATGTCGCGTCTGCTGGAGCAGAAACTCGACGATTTCGGAGTCCGGGGCAAGGTGGTCACCGTGCTCCCCGGCCCCGTGATCACCCGGTTTGAATTTGCACCCGCCCCGGGCATCAAGATCAATAAAGTGGTTAATCTTTCCGATGATCTGGCGCTGGCCCTGCGCGCCATGAGCATCCGGATCATCGCTCCGATTCCCGGAAAGGCCGTAATCGGCATCGAAGTTCCCAATGACCGGCGCGAAACCGTGGTCATCAAAGATATTATCGCCTCCACGGCCTTTGAAAAGACAAAATCCAAGCTGACGCTGGCCATGGGCAAAGATATCGTGGGAAATCCCGTGGTGTCGGATCTGGAGACCATGCCGCATCTGCTCATTGCCGGCGCTACGGGCACCGGTAAAAGCGTGGCTTTGAACACCATGATCACCAGCCTTCTCTATAAGGCAACGCCCGAGGAGGTCAAGCTGATCATGATCGATCCCAAGCGGATCGAGCTGTCGGCCTATGACGGCATTCCTCATCTGATCACCCCGGTGGTCACGGATATGAAGAAGGCAACCAATGCCCTGTTCTGGGCGGTCCGGGAAATGGAGCGGCGGTATAAACTGCTTTCCGAAACCCGGGTCAGAAATATCCGCCAGTACAACCGGCGGCCCAAAAAGACGGAACCGGCGGAGGAGGCGGCTGCAGCCGATGCCGTCGCCGGTAAAGGGTGGGAGGCCATTACGGAAGACCTGCCGGAAAAACTTCCGTATATCGTGATCATCATCGATGAACTGGCGGACCTGATGATGGTGTCGTCCCGGGATGTGGAGGTCAGTCTGACCCGCCTGGCCCAGATGGCCCGGGCATCGGGCATTCATTTAATTCTGGCAACCCAGCGGCCTTCGGTGGATATATTAACGGGTGTGATCAAGGCCAATTTCCCGACGCGGCTTTCCTTCCAGGTGTCGTCGAAAACCGATTCCCGGACCATTATCGATGCCAACGGCGCCGAGGCCCTGCTGGGCAACGGCGACATGCTCTTTCTGCCGCCGGGGACGGCCAAGCTCCAGCGGATCCATGGTTCTTATATTTCCGAAGAAGAACTGACCTCGGTTACGGAATTCTTAAAAGCGCAGAAACCTCCGGAATACGATCATGCAATCCTGAAAACCCCGGAAAACGGCAAGGACGGCGATGCGGAAAAGGACTACGATGATCGGTATGACGAGGCCGTGGCCCTGGTGACACGTACCGGCCAGGCGTCGATTTCCATGATTCAGCGCCATCTGCGCATCGGCTACAACCGGGCGGCCCGCATCGTTGAAATGATGGAAGCTGACGGCGTAGTCGGCCCGTCCGACGGCGTCAAGCCCCGGGAAGTTCTGGCACGGGGATATGAAGACATGCCGTGATGATTCGGATGTTTCCGATGCGGAAGTTGTAAGCGGCAGGGTTTGGATGAAACAGAAGGATAAGGTTGATTTCATGGATATTGATCCAAAGTTGATTCAGGAAACCAGGGGATTTCTGGACCCGGATGAAGGACGCCGGCTCCATGATGTTGCACTGGAGGCGGGAGAAAAGGGCCCATGTCTTGAAATCGGCAGTTACTGCGGCAAATCCACTCTCTATCTGGGCGCGGCCTGCCGACAGCAAGGCGCGGTGCTGTTTGCCGTTGACCATCATCTCGGTTCCGAGGAACAGCAGCCCGGCGAAGGCTATTTTGATCCCGCCACTTATGATTATCGGTTCAACCGGATCGATACGTTTCCCCTGTTTCGCCAGACGCTTTTTGCGGCCGGGCTCATGGAAACCGTGGTGCCTGTCGTAGCGCCGTCAGCCCTTGCCGTCCGACACTGGCATACGCCCCTTGCTCTGGTCTTTATCGACGGCGGCCATTCCGAAGCCGCCGCTTATGCGGACTACAATGCCTGGGCCGGGCACGTGATGCCGGACGGCTTTCTGCTGATCCACGATATTTTCGAAAATCC
>CAZRES010000026.1:0-30703 GCA_964598885.1 uncultured Desulfobacteraceae bacterium
AGGATAAATTCGAAAACATGGGCGCCCAGATGGTCAAGGAAGTCGCCAGCAAGACTTCCGACACCGCCGGGGACGGCACCACAACGGCTACGGTTCTGGCCAGATCCATCTATGAAGAGGGTCTCAAGTTGGTGGCCGCGGGCAACAGCCCCATGGCGATCAAACGCGGCATAGACAAAGCCGTCGAGGTAGCAGTGAAGGAACTTGCCAAAATGAGCAGGTCTGCCAGCGAACATCGTGAAATCGCCCAGATCGGCACCATTTCCGCCAATACGGATGAAACCATCGGCAATATCATCGCCGAGGCCATGGACAAGGTGGGCAAGGAAGGCGTCATCACGGTTGAAGAAGCCAAATCCATGGAAACCAGCCTTGAGGTCGTGGAAGGCATGCAGTTTGACCGGGGATACATTTCGCCGTATTTTGTCACGGATTCGGAAAAAATGACGGTTAATTTCGATGATCCTTTTATTTTGATTCATGAAAAGAAAATCAGCAATATGAAGGACATGCTTCCTATCCTGGAACAGATTTCCAAGAGCAACAAACCATTGCTGATCATTTCCGAGGATGTCGAAGGGGAAGCACTGGCGACTCTGGTGGTTAATAAACTCAGAGGCACCTTGAACGTGGCGGCGGTTAAGGCCCCTGGTTTCGGCGACCGGCGCAAAGCCATGCTGGAAGATATTGCCATTCTGACCGGTGGCCAGGTCATTTCCGACGATATCGGCGTCAAGCTCGAGAGCATCACCCTCAATGATTTGGGACAGGCAAAACACATCACCGTTGACAAGGATAATACCACTATCGTTGACGGCGCCGGAACCCGGGAAGCACTGGAAAGCCGGGTGAAGCAGATTCGCGCCCAGATCGAGGATACCACTTCGGATTATGATCGTGAGAAGCTGCAGGAACGCCTGGCCAAACTTATCGGCGGTGTTGCCGTCATCAATGTCGGCGCGGCTACAGAAAGCGAAATGAAAGAGAAAAAGGCCAGGGTGGAAGATGCCCTGAATGCTACCCGGGCGGCGGTGGAAGAAGGGATTGTTCCCGGCGGCGGCGTGGCGCTGGTGCGATGCCTGGAAGCCCTGGATAAAATCAAGATCAAGGCCGATCAGAAGCTTGGCGTCAAGGTGGTCATGCGGGCCATTGAGGAACCTCTGCGCCGCATTGCCAACAATGCGGGAAGTGAAGGATCCGTGGTCATTGATAAGGTCAAGGCTGGAACAGGGGCTTTTGGATTCAATGCCGATACCGGCAATTATGAAGATCTGATCCAGGCCGGGGTTATTGATCCCACCAAAGTGGTCCGTTTTGCCCTTCAGAATGCGGGCAGCGTGGCTTCCCTGATGCTGACCACCGAGGCCATGGTAGCGGAGAAACCCGAGGAAAAAGATTCCGCGATGCCGGCCGGCGGTATGGGTGGCATGGGCGGTATGGGTGGAATGGGCGGCATGGGTGGTATGGGCGGCATGATGTAACGCCATCCTTAGCCCGCTTATGATAACATGTGGCGCCTTCATGTATTTTAATGCATGAAGGCGCTTTTATTTTGGGATCTTATAAATGATGCACAGGACAGGGACAGCGGCCCGTACCGGATATTTTGAGCATAACGCATTAAAAAATTAAGAGATATGACTCCAAAGTTCCCCTAATTGACTTGACATGGGGAACGGAGTCGGCTACGGTTACTCATACTTTTTTCCGTAGAGCCCCCGCGGTTTGCCGCACAGCGCTATTCGGTCAAGACCGATGCTGGTCATTGCGGCGGTTTGATTAACGCTTTTAAGGAATAATATTACATCGGAGCGGATGGAATATGGAGCAAATCGGTGTCTTTGAGATGATCATGAACGCCGGACTGATGGTGCAGTTTGTTATGCTGCTCCTGTTGTTCATGTCAGTGGCGTCGTGGGCCATCATATTGATAAAATACATTCAGATCAAAAAAGCCTATAGTGAATCGGCGGCTTTTGTGGATTATTTCTGGAAGAGCCGGAATTTTTCCGAGTCGTATACCCGGTCCAGGAACCTGAAGTACAGTCCCATCGCGCGGGTTTTTCGCGTGGCGTATCTGGAGCTGAAAAAACTTGGTACCGAACCGGGGCCCGGGGGAAGACCGTCGGATAAACCCGGGATGACGCTTGATGAGAGCATTCAGAGCTATGGAAATATCAAGCGTTCACTAAAGCGGGCCGGCAACATGGAATCAATCCGTTTGGTCCAGATGGTCCCCTTCCTTGCCACAACGGGAAACACCGCTCCCTTTGTGGGATTGTTTGGCACGGTCTGGGGAATCATGAATTCGTTTCATGGTCTCGCCTATAAAAAAGGGGCCGCCAGTGTGGCGGCTGTGGCACCGGGGATTTCCGAGGCCCTGGTGGCAACCGCTGCCGGTCTTGCGGTAGCGATACCAGCGGTAATTGCCTATAATTATTTTACTTATAAAATTCGAATTATCGAATCCGAACTCGATATTTTTTCATCGGATTTTTTAAACATCGTAGAGCATGACCTGATGGTTTCCCGGGAGGAGTGACATCATGATCGATCATAAGCAGAATACACTGATGTCCGAGATCAACATTGTGCCCTTTTGCGACGTAATGCTGGTGCTTCTGATTATTTTCATGGTGACCGCTCCGATGATGGTCCAGGGCGTGGATATCGCTCTTCCGGAATCCCGACAGGCAGATAATCTTTCCACGGATGAGGAGCAACTGGTCATCAGCATTGAAAAAAGCAGGACAATTTTTATCAATGATTACGAGGTCAGTTTCGATTTTTTGAAAGAAAAGCTGGAAACAATCTTTGAGAACCGGTCCAGCCGGAATATATTTTTAAAGGCCGATAAAGCTGTCCCTTACGGCGAGGTAGTCGCGGTAATGGCGGAGATCAAGGCCGCCGGCGTGGAAAAGCTCGGTATGGTGACGCGCGTACCTGATGAGCCTGAAAAAAAATAAGAATCCGGGACAGGATTCAAAGCAAAAGTCTCGAATACGAACCGGTGGGCATCAGTTGATGGTTCGACTGCGGCAGGTGCGGCAGGCTGCCATCATGGTCTTTGATATGGAAAACCAGAGGCGCACGCTGGCTGCTTTTTGCGCGCTGTCGTTTCTGGGGCACCTGGTTCTTTTCGCACTGGCGGCATGGGCCCATCTCCCGGGTTATTCCCATCGGGAACTTCAACCCCCCGGGGCCATCAGCGTGGATCTTGTGGCGTTCAATCCGGGTCCGCCCGCCAACATGACGCAGATGCCCGCGGCCGAGGATTCTCCGCCGGCCGAAGTCGTTGAACCCGCCGCACCGGCAGATACGGAACCCGATCCTCCCAGAGAGACGGAACCTGTTTCCGTTAAAACCGCGGTTGCCGAAAAAACGGATTCATCCGATTTTGTCGTCAAGTCCCCGGAACAGCCCAAGACGAAAACATCTCTCAAACGACGGACCATCGACACGGCGAAAGTGGGGAAACCCGCCGTTGTTCCGGATGAAAAACCCAAGGAAAAACGGCCTTCTCAACCTCTCAAGGATCGCATCGCCCAACTGCGAAAGGAGGTGGGAGATTATTCCGGCATACTTGGCCAGGACAGCAAAGGTCCCGGCCAGACGCAAGCTCATGAACGCGGCGGCACCGGCAGCGCTTCCCGCAGGGAACTGGAGCAGATTGAAGTTTTTCAGGCCGAAGTATCGGTTCGATTGAAAAGCAACTGGGTATTTTCCGAAGACATGGCCGGCGATACCCGGGGATTGGAAAGCCGACTGGTGATTAAAATTATGCCCAACGGCGACATCACCGATGTCTGGTTTGAAAAACGCTCCGGGAATGCGTATCTGGATGATTCCGCCTATAAGACGGTGATGAAATCAAACCCTCTTCCCCCTCTGCCGGCCGGATATCCGTACTATCATCTGGTGGTGGGGTTTACGCCCTCGGGCGTGTATTGATCGAAATCCTATAAAGTGTTGATAAAACATTTAACGAAAGTAGTGCAGCAGATGGTTGAAATGCAAAAACGCCCCCGCTTTGTTCGCGTGCTTCTCGGAATCTGTATCCTGCTGGCGATGTCCCTGCGGGCAGCTCCGGTTCTTGCGGACTATGACTATATCAATATCAGTAATCCGTTTCTGAAAAAAATCCCCCTGGCTGTCCCGGTTTTTAAGAGCTTGACACCGGAATCCGCCGCAAACGAGAGGGAGGCCGCGATAAAGACGAGCGATCTGATGGCCCAGACCCTTGAATATACCGGCTATTTTACCATTATCAACCGGGATGCCTTTCTTGACAAACCCGACGATTCCGGCGTCGATGAGACCCGCATTAATTTTGCCAACTGGAAATCCATCGGTGCGGAGCTGCTGATTACCGGCGGGCTCCGGATGGCTGGCGATCGCCTTGAAATGGAAATACGGTTGTTTGATATCTTCAAGGCGGAGCTGCTTTTTGGGAAGCGATACACCGGCCGCGTGGGTGATGAGCGGGAAATGGTTCGCCGGTTTTGCGGCGAAGTGATTTATCGGCTTACCGGCCGGCAGGGTCTGTTTGACAGTCAGATCGCCTTTGTGTCGACGACGCCGGGCAACAAGGAAATTTATCGATGTGATTTTGACGGCCACAATCCGTTGCGGTTCACCCATACCACCTCATTGACCCTTTCGCCGTCATGGTCGCCGGATGGATCCGAAATTGCGTTTGTGTCGTATGAAAATGACAAACCCGATATTTTTGTCCAGCCGCTGACGGGAAAGCGAACACTGATCAGCGGGCGCTCCGGCATCAATATCACGCCGGCGTGGGTGCCCGGGAACAGGTCCTATCTTGCGGCCGCCCTTTCCTTTGAGGGAGATGAAGAAATTTATCTTTTGACCCGGTCGGGAGAAATTGTTAAAAGATTGACAAAAAACTGGGGCATCGACGTTTCCCCGACATTTTCGCCGGACGGCAAAAAAATGGCCTTTGTGAGCAAGCGCTCAGGTACGCCGCAGATTCATATCCAGGACACTGACGGCGGAAATGCCTATCGCATCACCTATGAGGGTAGATATAACACCCAGCCCGTCTGGTCGCCTGCGGGGGATCGGATCGCCTATTCCGGCATGAAGGACGGACGGATTGATATTTATGTAATCGGTTCCGACGGCAGAGGAAATGTTCAATTAACCCGGGAAGCCGGAAATAATGAACATCCGTCCTGGTCACCGGATGGCAACATGATTGCGTTTAGTTCCACGCGCACCGGGACCTCAAAAATTTTCATCATGACCGCTTCGGGAACGGATCAGCGGCAATTGCTCGACCTGGCCGGAGAACAGACATCGCCTGCCTGGTCGCCGCGGTTTTCAGAAGAGTAATATGGTTTAAACGTTTATCGGGGAAATCAATCGAATGCGTTGCAGGTTGAAATCGTTCAGAGGGGAACGCCTGACAGAAGGCGAACTTTTTACAAGGGCGTCTTTTTTAACTGTAAAGGAGAAGACAATGAAAATGAAAAAAGCATGGCTGGTGTTGCTGGTGGTGGTGGTGACGGGATTGGCATTGATGACGGTTTCCTGTTCCAAGAAAAAAACCACGCCGGTGATGCCGGCGGGAACGTCGGAGGTCGGTACATCGGATGCAGGGCAAGATATCAGTGAAGCCGAACGCGCCGAGCAGCAGCGGATACGTGAGCAGGAACTGGAACAGATTCGTCGCCAGGAAGCCGAAAAACAGGAGCTTGAGGAGGCGGTTCGAGCAAAGTTTGTCAGGGAAAATGTTTATTTTGATTTTGACGATGCATCCCTTTCCCACGAGGCCCGTCAGAAATTGATGGAAAAGGCGGCATGGCTTCGGGCAAATCCCGATGCCCGCGTGATCATCGAAGGCCATTGTGATGAGCGAGGAACAGCCGAATATAACATTGCCCTGGGACAGCGGCGTGCCCAGAGCATTAAAACGTTTCTGGTAAACGCGGGTATTGATCCTTCCCGTCTGCGAACGGTGAGTTATGGGGAAGAGCGTCCCCTGGATCCCGGAAAAACCGAAGAAGCATATGCCAAGAATCGGCGAGGTCAGTTCCGGATCGATAATTGATGGAAGCAATAGCCGTTGCATGCGTGCCTGTATCGCCGATAGACGGCATCGGGCCCGCATGTTACGATCGGTGGAGATAGGAATATGTCCGTGTTTCGCACCCGTATCAGTTTGATTGTATTGACCATTATCGCCGTCGGGTTTTCCGGCTGTGCGTTAAAGCGGGATGTGGATGATGTACAGCAGCAAATCCAATGGCTGGAGCACGAAAACCGGGCCCTTGAGCAACGCTTTGACCAGCTCGAGGAAGCACTGACCGGTCGCAGGCAATCGGAAAACGGCATGCGGGATCTATATGCCGGCCAGTACGCTGAACTGGAGCAGATCCGAGCGGAACTCCGCCGGTTAAACGGGCAACTCGATGAAACGGCCCATCACATCTCGCAAAAAATGCAGGCCGTCGGCGATATTGCTCAGCATGCCAGGGACGCCGCGGTATCGAACGATAAACGCGTCGGCCGGATGGAACGTTATCTGGGCTTTGAAGCCGGTGAACCGGATGATGACGAAGAAGCGTCGTCAACGCCTGTTATGCCGCCGCCGGCTGAGGCTGCCCTGACCGAAGCCCAGGCTTACGCCGCCGCCAAGCAGGCGTATGACGAAGGGGAGTGGGACGCGGCTTTTGAGAGTTTTGAAGCGTTTATCGAGCGTTTTCCCCAGTCGGATCTGGCGGATAACGCCCGTTTCTGGATCGGAGAAATTTATTACAACCAGGGATTGTTTAAACAGGCGGTTATCGAATATCAGGCCGTGATCGAGACCTATCCTGACGGCAACAAGGTGCCTGCAGCTTATCTCAAACAGGGAATTTCCTTTCACAGCCTCGGTGAGAATGAAAATGCCCGCCTGGCCATGCAGGAATTGCTCCGGCAATATCCCGAGGCCAATGAAGCCCGTATTGCCCGGCAGTATATGTCGCGACTTCAGTAGGGCGCTCGGAGTCATGGGATGAATACCATCAGGGTGGTCGGCATTGATCCGGGGCTGGCGGCTACCGGCATTGCCGTTGTCTCCGGCAGAGGCCACACGGTAACCCGCTATGCGTTCGGTATCGTCAGGACGCTGCCACGTGTGGAACTTGCGGAGCGGTTAAACAAGATTTATACCGATATATCCGCGTTTCTGGCGGATGAAACCCCAACCCTGATGGTTGTGGAAGATGTCTTTTCCCTTGAAAGATATCCGAAGTCCGGCATTACCCTGGGTCAGGTCTCGGGGGTTATCCTTCTGGCGGGTTGCCGCCGGGGCGTTCGCGTTGTTCAGATACCCGTAAGAGAAGCCAAGCAGATTCTTACCGGAAATGGAAATGCAGGAAAACAGCAGCTCGAGGAGAGCGTCCGGCGGCGACTGAATCATCCGACGCCCATCCGACCCTATCATTCAGCCGATGCCCTCTCAATGGCGCTGATCGGACTGTATCGATGGACATGAAAAAATAACATGAGCCCCTTTTCGTCATGATCGCATATCTGGAAGGAACACTGCTGGCAAAGACAGATGATCGGCTCGTTCTGCTGGCCGGCCATGTGGGCTATGAAATCCACGTACCGGTTTTTGTCATGGAGACGCTCGACTCCTGTGACCAGGGCCATCCCGTGCAACTGCATATTTATTATCATCAAACGGAACGCCAGCCCCGACCGGTCCTCATCGGCTTTAATCTTGAAGCCGAGCGTGAATTTTTCCAGCATTTTCTCACTGTGGAGGCCATCGGGCCGCTCAAGGCCGTCAAGGCATTGACCCTGCCGGTCCGGGAGATCGCGCGGGCAATCGAAGATCGCAATATCGGCATTCTCAAACGTCTTAACGGAATCGGTGAACGGACCGCGCAGAAAATTATCGCCACTCTCAGGGGTAAAATGGGCAAGTTTGCGCTGATCCGTGAAAATGAACCAACCGCGGCGCCGATATGCGTTGATTTTGTGGATACGGTAATGACCGTATTGATCGAACAACTGGGACATCGACCCCATGAAGCCCGGCAGATGGTGGACGCGGCCTTGAAACGCAATCCCGCTATCGCCGATCCCGAGGATTTGTTTGAAGAGGTGTATCGGGGAGAAAAAATAAATGGCTGATCATGTGCTTACCTATGCCTCCGATCATCAGGGGATTCTCACGGAAGACACCCTGCCCATGGACCTGGAACCGGAGATCGTTTCCCTCCGGCCCCGGCGGCTGGCGGAATATATCGGCCAGGCCCGGATCATCGAAACTCTGCAGATCGCTATTGCGGCGGCTTCCCAGCGGGGCGAGGTGCTGGAACACGTTCTTTTCCACGGTCCTCCGGGTCTGGGCAAGACCACGCTGGCGCATATCATCGCCAATGAGATGGAAACCAAGCTGGTGGTCACGTCAGGACCGGCCCTGGAAAAAGGAGGAGACCTGGTGGGAATGCTGACCCATCTTGAATCCGGCGATGTCCTTTTTATCGATGAAATCCATCGCATGCCCAAAACCGTGGAAGAGCTTCTCTATCCGGCCATGGAAGATTTTTCCATTGATTTTATTTTTGACAAGGGCATTCACGCCCGAAGTCATCGTTTCCGCCTCAAGCCCTTCATTCTGGTGGGCGCCACCACCCGGGTCGGTTTGTTGTCCGCGCCGCTGCGGGATCGCTTCGGCATTTTCCGCAGTCTTGATTTTTATGATATCGCGGATCTGGAAAAGATTATCCAACGGTCATCCGACCTGCTGGGGCTGACCGTCACCCCCGAAGGCGCCGACCATCTGGCGAAACGTTCGCGGGGTACCCCCCGGATCGCCAACCGGTTGCTCAAGCGGGTGCGGGATTATGCCCAGGTGCGCTCCGACGGACGCATTACCGGTGAAACCGTGTCGGCGGCCCTGACCATGGAGGGTGTGGACGCCATGGGCCTGACCTCCCTGGATCGGCGGTATCTGACGACCATTATTGAATATTACCATGGCGGACCCGTGGGCATCGAAGCCATTGCCGCCACCCTTCAGGAAGAAACCGATACGCTGGTGGACGTGGTGGAGCCCTTTCTTCTCAAAACCGGTCTTCTCATCCGGACATCCGCGGGCCGCAAAGCCTCTGACGCGGCATATCGGCATCTTGATATTCCCCGGCCCGTCTAGCAGCGGGACGCTTTTTGATATGAAATCTCCTCGCTTCCACGCCGAGTTGTTTACCAGTCGCTGCCCATCAACGGGAACAATGCGTGTAAAATGACGGCAGGTAGCGGTTTAAGTCCACAGGAATGTTCTGGAAGTTTTCAAAGGTCACATCCGAGAAAGCCAATTTTTCTCCGGTTTTTATGATTTCGAACATTTGCAGGTAGTTGCACAGAATTCGCTCGGACCATATCAGACCGAGCAAACCAGCGGCTTTCCGGATGGCCTCGGGCGGACCCTCGATTTCCATGAAAACGCCAAACGGCATTTCATCCAGACAGATGCGGGTTTGCTCCAATGTCCAGGTCTCCCGTATTTTTTCATAAATCTGTTCCGCGTGAAAGCCAAGGGCCTCGAGAATGCGGTGCATGCCGTCAAAATCATCGACGACTACCTCGACTTCGTTAAGAATTTTAAAATCAGGAGGCCCCGCCGATTCGCCACCGGAACCGTCGGTGTCCGCCGGTTTTGATTTATAGGTCAAGGTGATGATTTCGGCTTTTCGGAGACGCAGCAGCGCATTTTGCCGGTAAAGTCCGTTTTGACTGTCTTCAAACCGGATGTTGGTTTCCCGTGCCCTGGTTCCGCAAACGGCGCCTATGGCCGCCAGTTGCTCCCGCAGGCGACGGGTATCGGCCACATGAAATTTTACTTCTATTTCGACAAAAGACATGGTAAAGGCTCCCCTTGTGGTTGACGGTGAGTTGAAAACTGATTGGAAATCAGAGTAGTGCGGGCGATGCTATATATTTTTTGATTTGTTCATAAAGAAAAACAACGGAGATGTCAAACTTTTGACGTATTTTTACTTGACATTAAAAAAGTTTTTCATTAGATATGTCCAATTAATCAACACACAGGAGTGATAAGAGTTGAAAAAATATACACCTAGTGCCAAAAGCACCGATAATAAAGGAAAGTGGTGGGTGGTGGACGCGGACGGCGCGATACTCGGACGCCTTGCCAGCGTGGTGGCCGCCCGTTTACGTGGCAAGCACAATCCGATGTTTACCCCTCATGTGGATTGCGGCGATTCCATTGTTGTGGTGAATGCGGACAAGGTCCGTTTGACCGGAAACAAGCTTCAGCAAAAGACGTATTACCACCATAGCGGATATGTCGGCGGGATCAAGTCCATTACCGCGGACAAACTTCAGAAAAAACGGCCCGAAGACCTGGTCCGTTTCGCCGTGCGGGGGATGTTGCCGAAAAATCGTCTTGGTCGCGATTTGATCAAGAAACTCAAGATTTATGCCGGCCCCGCGCATCCTCATGAGGCCCAGCAGCCGGAACCGTTTGACGTCAATAAACTGATCGGTTGATGTTGTTGCTACTCAACCGTCAATGGAAGTGGAGCCTTTAATGGAAAAGCAGAATAGTTACTACGCCACCGGTCGGCGAAAGACCGCCGTTGCCCGGACATGGTTGAAGCCCGGAAAGGGTGAAATTATTATCAATGATCGGCCGATCGATGAATATTTCGGGCTTGGCGCCGCCAAGCAGGTGTTGATTCAACCTCTGCTCGTGACGCAGACCGAAGGGGAATATGACATCAATGTTCGTGTCAAGGGCGGTGGCATCCTGGGGCAGGCCGGCGCGGCGCGTCACGGCATTACCCGGGTTTTATTTCAGGTCAACCCGGAGTTTCGTCAGGTGCTGAAAAAGGCCGGGTTTGTCAAACGGGACCCGCGGAAAAAGGAAAGAAAGAAATACGGACAAAAAGGCGCCCGGGCGCGGTTTCAATTTTCAAAACGGTAAGCCGGCAGCACGGTTTGGTGAAATTTTTCAGGGGAACAGGTGGAACGCCGCCTGCTCCCCTGTTTTTTTTATAACCATTAAAATGCCGCGGGCCGCTTACTGTCCCACCTGATAATTTGTTTTATTTTTCCCGTCCGGTTACATTTGCCGATAACGGTGCGGTTTTTGCCTTGCCGTTTGGCATTATAAAGCGCATTGTCCGCATCCCTGATCAATACATCCGGCAAATGGGCAGCGGTGGGGATCATGCTGGAAACACCGAGGCTCAGGGTGATGACCGGAGCGACGGTGGAGGCGCGATTGGAAATTTCGAGGGATTCCACGGCCAGACGGATGGTTTCGGCAACCTGGAACACCCCTTCCGTATCCGTGTTGGGCATGATGACGGCAAATTCTTCACCGCCGTAACGGGATACCAGATCCACAGACCGCTTCACGGTTTCCTGAATGGTGTCCGCAATGGCACGCAGGCAGCGGTCACCGTTCTGATGGCCGTAATTATCGTTGTATAGCTTGAAGCAGTCCACATCACACATGATCATTGCCAGCGACGAGCCGTCGCGCCGGAGCCGGTTCCATTCGCGGTAAAGCCGTTCATTAAAATGCCTGCGGTTGGCCACCTGAGTTAATTCGTCGATACTGGAAATGATCCGCAGTTTCTCATGGGCGCCCTGCAATGCCTTTTCCGCTTTCTTGCGTTTGGTGATATCGAAAAACGATACAATGCTGCTGCTCTGGCCCGGCGGGGTATAAGTTTTCATAACCACATGCTTCAGATTTCTCTTTTGATCAACCATCAGGCACTCATATTCCGTCGGCAGGGGCAGCCCCTTTGCTTTTTGTTTTGCGTGAAACCGCTTGATGCGTCCCAGATTACTCCGTTCGATAAATTCACTGAGGCGTTTTTTCCCCACGATTTCATCCCGGGCGTATCCGATCAAATCTACAAACTGGGAATTGACCATGGCGATTTTCATGTTCTTTTCCACCAGAATGGTGGCTGTTCCCGTATTTTCAAAGAGTCCCCGGTATCTTCGTTCAGAAGCCGTCAAAAGGGCGGCCGCCTGACGGAGTTTCTGATTCGATCGCTCCAGGGCGTCCCGGGCCTGTTTCCGGGAGGTGATATCCACGATCGTGGCCATGATCCTTTCATGCCAGGGCACCACGTTGAAGCGGATGATGACATATTTGATTTTTTGCTGTTTGTCCACCAGCTTGCATTCATATTCCGTCGGCGTCATGCCGCCATGACGTCTTCGTCTGGCGTGAAATCGCTTGATGCGGTCAAGGTCATCCCGGTAAATAAAGTCGGTCAGGCGTTTTTTATTATAGACATCACTTTTGGTGTAGCCGGTCAATTCTTCAAATTTCGAATTAATAAGCGAGATGCGCATGTTCTCTTCAATCAGCACCATGGCGGCACTGCTGTTTTCGAAGATATTGCGGTATCTTGCCTCGCTTCTCTGGAGGGCGTTGCCCAGTTGCTTGAGTTTGAAATTGTCCAGTTCCAGTTCCGTGTTCCGTTTTTCGGCCAACGACTGTCTGGTATTGACCCGCTGCATCAGGGCATAAACATAGACGATCAGAAATGCCCCCAGCAGCAAATAAAGAAAGGATGCCGGATGAATCATGCCAGCGGCCAGGTAGCGGAGTCCGATCACCAGGGGAACCCCCAGGGCGGTGAGTTGTAAGAGATATCTGAAAGCGCTTAATCCGTGCTGGATGCCGTTGCCGATGACGCCGATGAGCACCAGCAGGAACATGGGGGCGGGGTCCATGGGATCCAGTAGCCATGCCAGGTGCGCCGCGGCAATATCGAGCAGATTGGCCGCCACGATGAATTTGCGTTTACGGCCGAGCCGGGCGGTCTGCCAGTGCAGATAGAGATGGAAGCCGAGAAAAATCATCAGCAGTCCGAAGATGACCGGAAGAGGAATCAAAAGAGGCCCCTGGATGTAAAGACCGAAATAAAGAGCCACAAATATCGGAAGAAGGCAGCGCACGATAAATTGCGCTTCCGGCGCGTTCGTCCGTAATGCGTTCAACACGTCGCCGGGGCGGCTTGGCAGGACCGGTGCGGAGTCAATTTTGTCAAGATCCAGGATGTTTTCCTGGTCCGGGGGGTCGTGGGTGATATCGAGCAGATCCAGCACCGGATCCTGATCCGAATCCGGGCTGACGGGTGTTGTCAGATCCAGGATCGAGACGGGATCGATATGTGGTGAGCGGGATATTTTTTCTGCCATATCATGCGCTCCAGCGCGGCAGGGGATTGAAAAAACTTTCAAATATTTCCTAATTATTCTAAAAAATTGAAAATTGTCAATAAAAATAAATCCGGTCTTTGATTGATTTCCCTGATAATGCAATATAATATGTTGCCGGCCTTAAATGGAGTAAATGGAAACCGGATAAAATAATACTTTCCTATGGAACGCATCGACTATTTCATCAAACGTTTGCTGTTGACGGTTCCCACCTTCATCGGGATCACGGTGCTCTGTTTTTTGCTCATCCAGTTCGTGCCGGGGGGTCCCGTGGAGCAGGCCATCATGGCCATGAAGGGACTCGGCACCCATGAGTCGCCGGGGGCCGCCGGCGCCGCCTATTCCATCACCGAGACCCAGCGCAAGGAAATCGAAGCCTATTACGGTTTTGACCAGCCTTTTTATCAGCGGTATTGGAGTTGGCTGGCAACGGATAAAATCGGAATGACCATGCCCTCCTACCGGTTTCCGGATAAAACCGCCTGGGAGTTGATCCGGGAGCGGTTCCGGGTTTCGCTGATTTTCGGCGTTGCCGGTTTTGTGCTGTCATATCTGATCTGCATTCCCCTGGGTATTGCCAAGGCGCTCCGGCATAACAGCGCGTTTGACCTGGGATCAAGCGCCGTAGTCTTTATCGGATATGCCATTCCGCCTTTTGCCCTGGGTATGGTGCTCAAGATGCTGTTTTGCGGAACAGTGGAGGGAATGTGGGATATTTTTCCTGCCTCGGGTTTTCGATCGGATAATTTTGGTCAGTTATCGCTTGGCGGGCAGATCAGCGATATTTTCATGCATATGTTCCTGCCGGTGCTCTGTTACGTGATCGGCAATTTTGCTGTTTTAACTCTTTTAATGAAAAATTCGCTTATCGAGCAGATCGGCAGGGATTACATTCGAACCGTTATCGCCAAGGGCGGCAGTTTCCGCCGCGCCGTATGGGGGCATGCCTTCCGTAACGCGCTGATTCCCATTGCCACCGGCATGAGCGGGATTTTGATGGTGATGTTTGCCGGCTCGGTGATCATCGAGCAGGTGTTTGAGATCCCGGGCATGGGGCGGCTGAGTCTTGAATCCATTGTCGGCCGGGATTATCCGGTTTTCATGGGCATTCTGGCTCTGACCTCCATTCTCGGGCTTCTGGGTAATATTTTTTCCGATCTGCTTTATGTGCTCATCGATCCCCGGATCAATTTTCAGGAAAATTAATCCGTGATTCTTCGGCTCTTTCATAATCCCGTAACCCGGAAACGCTATTTACGTTTTAAATCCATAAAAAGGGCGTACTGGTCTTTCTGGATTCTTTTGGTGCTTTATAGTTTCAGTCTGGGAGCCGAACTCATCTGCAACAGCGTGCCGCTTTATATTCGCTACGAGGGAGGCTCCTATTTTCCTGTTTTTCGCTATTATCCGGAAGATGTTTTCACCCAAAGCGGCCGGCAAACCCGGCCGGACTACAAATATCTTAACCAGACGCCCCTGTTTCAGAACCAGCCCGGCAATTACATGATTTTCCCTTTTTTTACGCATGGCCCCAACGATATCATGAATACCCGAGATTTACCCGTTGCCGGCGAGGTCCGTGTCCGGATCATCCCGGAGCAGCGGATCGGAACCGTGGATATCCGACCGGATCTCAGCATGGTGCGCTTCCACCTTTTTGATTTTTTCACCGGCGGGGCCGCGATTTCGGGCAAACAGGAACGCCTGACCGATTATTTTAACCTACCGGAAGAGATGCGCGACGCCCTGTCCCGGCGTTTCAACAACCAGCCCGCACCCCGCTCCCGTTTTATCATCGAGAACCATTTCGAGCAGCGCTATCAGGTTTTTCTCTCCACCTTTTCGCCCAGGGACAATCCTCCCGAAACGGTACGGTTGATGTTCAAGGAAGTTGCGGACACAGAACAGAGGCGCCGGGAAGTGGTATTTGATCCGGATTTGCGGATCATCGTGCCCGAGGTCGATTTTTGGAGCAGACTTTCCGATGCCGAAACCGCAATGATCCGGGATCGGGTGGCGCAGCGTTTCGACCGTCCGGTGGAAGACGTAAGAATCGTTGTCGACGACCACCAGTACCGGATTTCCTTTATCAAGGAGGATGTCCGTTTTCCCTTCGCGCCCATCAAGGGACATCTGATGGGCATTGACAGCGCCGGTCGGGATGTGCTGGCCCGGGTGCTTTACGGATTGCGGATTTCATTGACGTTCGGCCTTCTTCTGGCAGGCGGCGCCATGGGGATCGGTATTGCAGCCGGTGCGATTCAGGGGTATCGGGGCGGCCTGTTCGATATCACGGCCCAGCGGATGATCGAAGTCTGGAGCGCCCTTCCGTTTCTGTATGTCATAATTTTGATGGGTTCCATCTACGGCAGGAGTTTTGCCCTGCTGCTTTTCTGCTACGGCATCTTCAACTGGATCGGGATTTCCTATTACGTGAGGGCGGAGTTTTTAAGCCTGCGCAAACGAGCCTTTGTTGAGGCGGCCAAGTGCATGGGGATTTCGACCTCTAAAATTATCTTCCGGCATATTCTTCCCAATGCCCTGGTGCCGGTAATCACGTTTTTTCCGTTTTCCCTGGTTGGCGCAATCGGCGCACTGGCGGCGCTGGATTATCTCGGTTTCGGCCTGCCTCCGCCCACGCCGAGCTGGGGGGAGCTGCTTTATCAGGCCCAGGAATTTCGCTGGGCGTGGTGGCTGATCCTGTATCCCTCATTGGCCCTTTTCGGCGTGATGCTGCTGGGCGTGTTTGTGGGGGAGGGGGTGCGCAACGCTTATGACCCGAAGCAATTTGCCAGGTACGAATAATGAGCAATCGGTTTTCATCAAATATAGATTCCCTGCCCGCATCGGAGAAATCCGGAGCGCCGGTCCTGTCGGTTCGCCGGTTATCGGCGGGATTTTCCACTGACGAGGGCCGTTTCAATGCCGTGGATAATGTCAGCTTCGATATTTTCCCGGGGGAAAGCGTCGGTCTGGTGGGAGAATCGGGCTGCGGAAAGTCCGTTACGGCATTGAGCCTTCTTCGCCTGATCCCATCACCTCCGGGATTTATGAATGCCGAATCTATCGTTTTTAACGGCGTCAACCTGATGGATCTGCCGCCGGCGGACCTGCGGCATGTCAGAGGCCGGGATATCAGCATGATTTTTCAGGAACCCCTGTCGGCTCTTTCGCCGCTGCACCGCATCGGCCGTCAGATGATCGAAACCCTGAAGCTGCATCGAAAAATCAGCCGGACCGCGGCCCGGCGCATCGCCGAATCCTGGCTGCGGCGCGTGGGAATCCCGGACCCGGGTGAGCGGATGAACGCTTATCCCTATCAACTTTCCGGCGGCATGCAGCAGCGGGTCATGATCGCCATGGCCCTGATGCTTTCTCCCGGTCTGGTGATCGCGGATGAACCCACGACGGCGCTGGATGTCACCACCCAGGCTCAGGTGTTTGAACTGATCAGGGAAAAGAAACAGCAGCGCACGGCCCTTTTGTTGATTACACACGATATGGGCGTGGTCTGGGAAATGTGCGACCGGGTCATGATCATGTATGCGTCCCGGATTATCGAGTCGGGTTCAAAGACCGATATTTTCGAAGATCCCCGTCATCCTTACACCGTCGGCCTCCTTAACGCGATTCCCCGGCTGAGCGCGCGCAAAACCCGGCTGGCCGATATTCCCGGCCAGGTGCCGTCACCCCTGGAGTATCCCATAGGATGTCATTTCGTCCAGCGCTGCGATTACGCCGGCCGTCGGTGTGAAGTGGAAAAACCGCCGTTATACGATTGCGGCAATGGCCACCAGGCGGCCTGTTTTCTGATGGGACCGGGAACGGATGGGAAAAAAGATGTTGGATGATAACGCTTAAAACCGGAGTCCTGAAATCAGAGGTCCATAACCAGAAGCATGAAACCAGAGGTCTGAATCTTGAAATCTGAAATTGAGACCTGAGACCTGATTTGGATACCGGAGTGAGGCCGGGACGCGCCGGGTGCGAGCCGAATCGTGGCCGCCAGGCCTCTGAGGCGAACACCCGGCGCGCCCCGGCCGAACGGATCGAAGCCAAACCCCGGGACCCAAGGCTCGAAACACGAGGATGAAAGCGGAACTCACAGATGGCGGTCTGTTTTTTTAAACTCGCGACAAGCGGTTGGATTTTTTTTGGAATCGTTTTCAAAAAAGCTCAGTAACTAATTGAGGTAAAGAGATATTTTATTATGTCGGATAGTTTGACCGATACCGTCCAGACGGCACCTGAAAATGAACAGCAGCGCGTGCTGCTGGAAATAAAGGACCTTAAAAAATGGTTTCCCATCCGGCGCGGGTTTTTTTCAGGGACCGTGGGTCATGTCAGGGCCGTCGACGGCGTATCCCTTGAGGTGCGAAAAGGCGAAACCCTGGGACTGGTGGGAGAATCCGGATGCGGAAAAACGACCCTTGGCCGTGTGCTGCTGGGTCTTGAAACCGTCGACAGCGGGGAAATCCGTTTTGACGGCATAGCCGTGCATGCCCTGACGGGCCGGCAGATGAATCCTCTGCGCCAACGGATCCAGGTGATCTTTCAGGATCCCCAGTCCGCTCTCAACCCCCGGATGACGGTTTTAGATATCGTCACCGAAGGGCTGGCCCGCTTCAAAATGCTATCCGGCGATCGCCGGGAGCATGCAGAACGCCTGATGCAGGAAGTGGGGCTGCCCGAAGACGCGGTGTTTCGATTTCCCCATGAGTTTTCCGGGGGCCAGCGTCAGCGGATCTGTATCGCCCGCGCCATTTCCCTGCGGCCGGACTTTATCATCTGTGATGAGGCGGTCAGCGCCCTGGATGTTTCGATCCAGGCCCAGATTATCAATCTGCTGATGGATCTGCAGAACCGGTACGAGCTGTCCTATCTGTTCATATCCCACGATTTGAGCGTGGTGGCCAATATCGCCGACCGGGTGGCGGTCATGTATCTGGGCCGGATCATGGAGTCCGGGCGGACGACGGATATCATTCATAAACCCCTGCATCCCTATACCCGGGCACTGATTTCGGCCGTGCCCGTTCCCGGCCGCGACCGATCCGGACGGATTATCCTCAAGGGTGATCCGCCGTCAGCATCGGGTTCACTGTCGGGATGCCCGTTTCACCCGCGTTGCCATGAGGCCATGCAGCAGTGCGCGGATCTTGTTCCCTCCTCCCGGCGCATTGACGACCGGGAAGTGAGTTGCCACTTGTATTGAAAGCCCTCCTTCGGCAGGGAATTATTCCGTAAAGGCCGACACTTGTCATTGATTCTTGTTTTCCGAAGCGCCGGGCGTTGTTTCGTCTTGCATACTGCTGCCGGTCTTTTCGGCTGTCAGTTCATCGATTTTGACCCGGATCAATTGCTGCTGGGTCCGATCCGTTGCCAGTTCAGCGGCTTCATGAAGCAGCGCCAGTGCTTTGTCGATATTCTGCGGGGTTGGGTTGGCGGCCGCCTCATCGGCCTCCGACATCAGGGACTGCGCCTTGATCGTACGCAATCGATTATCGGCAAGCGCGGCCTGGGCTGAAGTGGGCGCATAGGTTTTGGCCTGCGCATAACGGTCCGCAATGGCCTTAAAATCCGGTTCTTCGGCAACTCCCGCCCGCTGGTTGGCCTGGTTCATGAAATATTCAAATACCACTGTCATGGCTTCATCGCGGTCGTAAACGGACTTGACGGGAACCGATAAATCGACATCCGGGAGGGTTTCCACAAGGGTTTTGCCCTTGGGAGAAAATTTGCCGCGCCAGATTTCAAGGCCGGAAGCAGTGGGCTCGAGGTAATAATTGTTTGAATTCAGTGCGCTGGCAAGCACCAGGAGTCCGAAAATGGCAGCCAGGCAGCCAATGAGCACTCGCAGGGCCATGTTCGGCGGTTCTTTTTCCTCCGGTGGACCGGCGCAGGTCGGGGGAGGCGGACTCCAGGACGCTGATTCAGCCGGCGGTTCGGGTAACGGCGGTGCTGATTTTTCAGGCTCCGCAGTGGCAGTGGGTTCGGGCGCCGGCGTTTCATCAGTCTTCTGCGCTTCAGGCGGTTTTGGTATTTCTTCGGTGGTGGTTGGGGTCTCGTCCGCTGTTTTTTCCGTTGAATCATCAACCTCCGGGACCGCATCGGCTGCCGGCGGTTTTTCTTCCGCCGCCGGTTCGGGCGGAGCGGCCAGGTCGAATTGCCGATGCAGGAGGGCCTTTACGGTTTTTGCTTTTTCGTCAGTGCCTTCAATAAAAGGCGGAGCCGTATAATCGGCGGTGCTGACCAGATCCGCTGACGGTTCATAGGATTTATCCGGAGACCACGCGTCAAAGGAACGTTTAAGCAGTTCGGCAACCGGGATTGATTTGCGCGCTGATTTTGGCGGAGTCTTGCTTGTTGTTGTCGATGCTTTTTTTGAGTTTACGGGTTTTTTTGTTTGCGTAGACTTGGATGATTTAGCACTTGTCGGGGTTTGTTTTGAGGCGCTTTTTTTGGGGGATGATGCTTTCTTTTTTGTGGTTGATTTGATCAGACTTTTTTTTCCCATAAAAAACCTCTTTTTCCGTTTTAGGTGGTCTGTTATATAATTTGATAGAACATATTTCGTTAAATATTAAGGGCAAATCTATATCCAAACCGGTTATTATTGTAAACCTTTTTTTGGCGGTTGTTTGATTGGCCGCCGGTTTATGATTTCTGGTGAAATCTTCATTGATATTTACGGGTTAAGGAAATCCTATGGAGATAAGCATCAACGGCAAAATAGCGCGTCTCCGGACCGAGTTGCACCAATACCCTTCATTGGCGGTTGCCTTTTCCGGGGGCGTGGACAGCACGCTTCTGCTGACATTGGCTCACGAAACCCTGGCTGACCAGGGCAAACCGTTAGTGGCCGTTACAGCCGTATCGCCGATCCATCCCCGGAAGGATTTGCAGGATGCCGCTGATTATACCCGGCAACTCGGTATACACCATGTTATGGTGCAGACGGATGAAATCGCCATGCCCGCGTTTACCGCCAATCCGCCCGATCGCTGCTATATCTGCAAGAAAATTATTTTTACGCGGATACGGGATGCGGCCTTTGCCCTCGGGATCTCCCATTTGAGCCACGGCGTCAATGCGGATGATCATTTAGATTACCGACCCGGCATGAAGGCCGCCGAAGAGATGGGCGTTGCCGCGCCGCTTTCGGCCGCGGGCCTGACCAAATCCGATGTCCGGGCGATTTCCCGGCACCTGGGATTGTCCTCCTGGAACAAGCCGGCCTCCGGATGTCTGGCCACGCGCATTCCCTATAATCAAGCCATCACCGAAAAAAAACTGGAAATGATAGGCCGGGCGGAAAACGTTCTGGCGGATTTTGGCGTGACCGGAAGTCGGGTGCGTCATTATGATACACTGGCGAAAGTCGAATTGCCGGAAGATGCTTTCCATCGTTTTCTTCCACCAGATGTCCGGATCGCTGTAGCGGAAAAGTTCCGTCAAATCGGTTTTTTATTTGTTTCCATTGATATCGAGCCATACGGCGCCGGTCGGATGAACCGGTGCCTGGTGAAGGAACGCCACGGTTCCGGCTCATAGCCTTCCGTCTATGGTTCCATATTTTTACAATCATGCCGATCGTTATTTTCTGAGGCCTGATTCTAGTTGACATTTCAAAGGGTTTGAAATAAATAACAAAAAGGTTTTGCCATAAAAACGGATCCCGGACGGGGAGATCAGCCATGGAAAAAGAACGCGCAATGCTGACGGCGATTTTGGATGCCATCGATGATGGTATCTATGTGATCGATCAGAATTTCAATATTCAATTTATGAACCGAAAAATGATCGATATGTTCGGCAAAGGCATCGGGTTAAAATGTCATGAAGTCATCAACAACACTGAAACCATCTGCCCGTGGTGCCGGGCGGATCTGGTGTTTCAAGGCCAGTCGCAGAACTGGGAACTGTATGTGGCCAGTATCGATAAAACCTTTGCTTTGACGGAGCTTCCGATTTATCACCCGGACGGCACCATGGCCAAGATGTCCATTTATCGCGATATCACCCGCCGGAAACAGCAGGAAGCCGAAATTCAGGCCTCAGTGGAGGAATACCGAAATTTGTTCGAACACGTGGCCGTAGGGGTTTATATCGGCACCAAGGAGGGCAAGTTTTTAGATGCCAATCAGGCGCTTCTGGACATACTCGGATATGCCAGCAAAGAGGAGTTTTTAAACATTGAAATCATTCGTGATCTTTATCTTTATCCCGAAGATCGTTTATTGTTCCAGGAGATGATCGAAAGAGACGGCCGAGTGATTGATTACGAGGTCCAGTTCAAGCGCAAGGACGGCACTCCCATACCGGTGATGCTCACCAGCCATGTCCGCTATGATCTGGCCGGCAATATCATCGGATATGAAGGCATCGTGGTGGATGAGACCCATCGATACCGGATGGAACGAAAACTTCGGGAAGCCCATGATTTCATGAACAAAATCATCCAGAGCACCCCGAATTCCATCATGGCGGCGGATTTGCAGGGGAATATCATTATCTGGAACCGGGCCGCTGAAGAAACCCTCGGGTATCCGGCCGGGGAAGTCATCGGCAAGATGAATATCACCCGGATTTATCCGGAGAAAATGGCCTATGAGATCATGAAAATGATCCGCAGCCCCGAGCATGGGGGTATCGGCCTGTTCCGGTCTCAGCCGGTGATTTATGTCCGCCGGGACGGTCGATCCATTGAGGGCAGCTTATCGGCGGCCATGATCTATGATGACGAGGGCAATGAAGTAGCGACGGTGGGCTCTTTTGTGGATCTGACCGAACGGATGGAAATGGAGCGGGCCCTCAGAAACACCCAGGAGCAGCTTTTAAATTCCGAAAAACTGGCTGCCATGGGCCGTCTGACGTCACAGATTGCGCATGAACTCAACAACCCGCTCTACGGTATCATGAACACCCTGGAGCTGTTAAAAACCGAGATCCCGCCGGAAAACCGCCGCCGAAAACTTTTAGATATGTCTCTTTCCGAAGTTGTACGACTCGCGGATATGCTGCGCAAGATGCTGTCCTTTTCCAAGCCCGAGCAGGAGGAGAAAAAACCCCTGAATGTCAATACGGTTATCGACGAAATTCTCATGCTTCATCAGAAACAGCTTCAGGAAAACGAAATCAAGGCCTATTCCGAATTTGAGGCAGACCTGCCGCTGGTGGTGGCCTCCACCAACCAGATGCGCCAGGTCTTTTTAAACATGATCGCCAACGCCCGCGATGCCATGCCCGATGGAGGAACACTGAGGGTAAAGACCTTTGAAAAGGACGGTTTTGTCAATATTCAGTTCATTGATACCGGTGTCGGCATTCGCAAGGATCACCTGGATAAAATTTTTGACAGTTTTTTCACGACCAAGTCCAGCGTCAAAGGCGTTGGTCTGGGACTGTCGGTCTGCTATGGCTTTATCAAGGAACACGGCGGCGACATCCTCGTGAAATCCACCCCGGGAAAGGGAACCGCGTTTACCGTCAAGCTGCCCGTATCCGCGGAATCTTCTTCAGAAGAACCTCCTGTTTTAAAATTGTCCCAGGAACTTCATCAGCAAGAGCAATTGGTTTGATGATAAAGAGGTTCGTTTTTGGACACAAAGGAGATATGTCTTGGCCAAACGACCTGTGACTCCGGCCTTTATCCTTTTTTATATCCTGTTTTCACCCGATACCTGGCGCATTGTGATTGGGCTTTTTGTCGCGGTTTTACTGGCGCCGTACATCGTAAAACCGGATATGACGGCAATCGCGCGTGCCATCGTCTTTTTCATGGTCGCGGCCATCGGGTATGCGGCCTCCGGTCTGCCCGCCGGCGGCATCACGAAAATTCTCAAGCGCCTGATCCTGGGGGACAAACGCCCCTGATCCGTTTTACCGGCCCGGCACGACGATACGGGAGGAGCTGGCACGTTCCTCTTTTTCCTGTTCCTGCTGGATTCTCTGAAGCGTTGCCATCATTTCCCGGAAGGACTGTTCCATGGCCCGGGGAAACAGGTCCATGGCCTTTTCAAAAGAATCGGCTTCCAGATGGGCGTGGATGGGCAGCGGACCTCCCGGGGTCATGAGCTGGGTTTCGCCCATATAGACCACCGCCCGGCTTTTGTCCTCAGAGCCGTCCGGATGGATGGGGACCAGTTTCTTAATGGACGCGACTTTTAAGTCCGTAAACATGACTTCCCGGTAAAGATTGGTTTTGTCCACGGTGAAATCAATGTCGTTTGTTCGTTGGTTTCCGTTCATGTGCTCCTCCGCAATGGGTAAGTGTTTATTCGTTTATTCAGCGGAAATGATTTTCTGAAAGCACGGGGCTTCCCGTATCAGTTCCAGTTCCGGATCCTTTCGGATATAATCGATATTGTTAAATCCATTTTCAATGCTTTTTGTCAACCACAGACAGGCATTGTCTGCATCATTCTGCCTGGCGTAGGACCGGGCCATGCCGTATGCCGCCCGGAAATTATCCGGGCTGATTTCCAGCGCCTGCTCGAAATCGGAGACGGCCTCGGCGTATTGGCTTTTGTTATAGTAGGAAACCCCCCGATAAGTGATGGCATCAATATCGTCAGGATCGATTTTGATGGCTTTGGTAAAATCCGCGATGGCCGCATCGTACATTTCTTTGGCGCCGTATACGCTTCCCCGGCGCGCATATGCCTGGGCGGATGCCGGGTTGCGTTCGAGAACTTTGGTGAAATCCGCGATGGCCGCATCCGGATTTTTGTTTCGAAGACGGGCCATGCCCCTGCTGTAGTAGGCCTGGACAGATGCCGGGTCAAGCTGGATGACCCTGGTGTAGTCAGCCGCGGCCGGATCATATTGTCCGGCGGCAAAATAAGCGTCTCCCCGGGCCATGTAGATGTTTTCATGGGGCTTGATCTCGATGGCCGTGGTCAGATCCGTAATGGCGGCCGCATAATCCCCTTTCTGCAAAAAGGCATTTCCTCGATTGGCAAGAGCGTCATATCCTTTTGGATAAATCGACAGTGCCCGACTATAGGCGGCAATGGCGCCGTCAAAATCGCCTTTTTCCAGAAGAGCGTTCCCCTCATAAAATTGTTTTTCGTATGCAGAGACATCGGTGGCGGGAGTTTCGGTAAAACCGACAACAGGGAAAAGCAGAATCAGCAGCACCAGAAAGATTATTCTCATATCTGACATCCTTTATCGTTTTGGGGCTTTAAAAGAAAATCGGGCCCGGAATTTTGTGAGGCGTCCCTCTTTTTTCGGAGTGAGACGGTCATAATATTTTAAAAAATCGGAATTGTCCATGCCGATCAGAATCAGCTCGTCGTGGGCTTGAAAGGGCCGGATCGGGTCCGGATTGATAATCAATTGCTGGTTCGCGCGGATAGCCACCACACTGCATCCGGTGTGTTTACGAATTTGAGTTTCCGCCAGGGTTTTGCCCTCCAGCCGCGGGTGAACGGGCATCCGAAAAATATGGAGACCCTCGGCCAGCATGACAATGTCGTGGGGTTTGAGCAGATTCAGGATCGTATTGGCGGCCATGGTGGCATGAGACATGACCAGGTCGGCCCCGGCCCGGTGCAGAGTGGAGATGTTGCGCTCCAGAGTGGCCCGGCAGATGATCTGAATGTCGGGACGCAGTCCGCGGCAGTAATTGGTGAGATAAATGTTAAGAGAATCGTTGTGGGTGGTAATGATCACGGATGTGGCATCTTGGATGCCGGCGCGCTCCAGCGTTTGAAAATCCGCGGCGCTGCCATGAACATAATGATCCTGAGAATCGGCCAGTTTTGGATTCTTCTCGACAATGCGGTATGCGATCCCGCGCTGTTTTAATATTTCAGCGGCCGCGCGGCCTACGCGGCCGCCGCCGATGATCATTACCAGAGGCGGACTGGCATGATAAAAACCGAATTTTTTTTCATAGGTTTCCATCTGGTCCGCTGATCCGGCCAATAGAAGCACGGAGGTCGCGCTGATGCCGGTGTCGGGCCGGGGGGGGCGGAAAAACCCCCGGTCCCATATTCCCACCACCGTCAGACCGGTGGTTTCCCGCAGGCGGCTTTCCATCAGGGTCTTGCCTTCCAGTGGAGTCCTCATGGCGGGCGCCTCGGCGATGAGAAGGGAATCGAATTCGCCGATGACATTGGCACCGGTATTGACGCCCAGAGTGCGGCGCGCCAGGGATTGGCCGAGCATTTTCATGAACTGAAGGGTATGAGTGGCTCCGGCCAGATTTAAAATATCGATGGAATCATCGCTGTCCGCATTGGTGACAATGGGTATTTTTGTGTTTTTTTCCCGGATGGTGAAGGTAATATTGGTATTGGTCATATCATCATTGGTGACCACCACCAGAGCCGCCTTATCGATGCGCAGCCGCTGATAGGTGACCGGATCGTCATTGGCCCCCACCATGACCCGGTAATCCTGATCGTGCAACTCCATGGCCCTGGCGGCATCCCCCACCAGAATGGCGTATTCATAATGATATTGTTTCAGCCGTTCAATCAATTGGGCGGTAACAAGATCCAGGTTGGTGATAATGATATGACCGCCTGTGGTTTCCGGCAGTTTCCGGGGTGCTCTGGCCCGGGACTGGGCTTCCAGCCAGGGAGCGTAAAAAAATTGAATGAAAGTAAACGGCAGCACCACCAGCAGCAACAGGATTCCGGACAGCAGGACGATAATGGAAAAGATTTTTCCGGCATCACTGGTGAAGGTGATATCCCCGAACCCCAGGGTGGACATGACTGTCAGTGTCCAGTAAAATCCGGTGATCATGCTGTAATCTTTGTCTTCTATGAGCATGATGAAATGAAACAATACACTGTAGAAAGTGATAATGGCCGCCAGCATCACCAGGAAACTGGCCAGCAGCCGGATATTACGCTGAGTGGTGCGGTTTCTTAGAAAAAAGGTGAGTTGCGACGCAAAAAACTTCATGAGAAAACCGGAATGCTTTGTCCGTAGATAAAAGTAAAAGCGCAGGATTTATGGGAACTGTTCATCGCGGGAAAAGGTGGTTCGTCTTTACTTTGTGACGACCGGGATATTCTGAAATGCCAGCGGAAAAGCCTTGCAGGTGCGGCATATTTCGATTTTATCGTTCCACTTCAGGCAATCCTTTCCGCAGCAAATGGTGCCGTTGATAAACCAGCACAGGGTCCCGGCGTTAAACTCCCAGGCAGGACATTCGTCCTTCATGTCGTCCGGACAGTTTTTCACGATCCAGCAGGGTTCGCGCGGATAAAGAGGCGCATGCTTTTGGACCGATAAAAACATGATCTGCCGGGCGGCATGAGCGGGTATGGTCCGCCAGCCTTGTTCATAGCTTCGTACGGCCTTTACGGAAATACCCAGCAGCCGCGCCATTTCCTGCTGGGTCTTGTTCAAATTTTTTCGAAGATCAATAAATTCCCGGCGTTCCATTTCATCTATCCGTTTATGTTTGTTTTAATAATTTCGTATATCTATCACACCGTGGCGGTTATCTGTCAAGAAAAAACAATGAAGAATATTCATCCGCGCGTTTAGGTTTTTCCAAAACACCGGATAAATGCATCTTGATAACCGTTAGATAAACAGGTAAGCAAGTAAGTAAGCAAGCACGGAATTTATTTGTAAAAATACAGAACAAGGAGATCAAAATGTTGTGGAAACGGATAGTAATGATGGTAACGGTTTTGCTGTGGACCGGGGCGGCGTTTGGCGATGTTATGATTAAAAAGCAGGATGATGGATTTGAAGAAACAGCGTACTACAAAGGCGCAAAAATCGCCATGGTTTCTGAAGACGGCAGAGAAATCATTGACGCGGCGGCAAAAACCATCACGATCGTCAATCCGGATGCAAAAGTTTACGCCCGGACCACCCTGAATGAATACAAAGCCGTCATGCTTGATCATTTTAAGCGGATGGGTGAAATGCAGGTGAAAATGATGATGGACGCCACCGGACTGGATCGGGCCGAGGCCGAAGCCATGCTCAAGCAGCAGATCGGCGCCATGTCGGCCAAAGAACAGAATGTCAGCGTGGAAAAAGGCGACAGTAAAAAAATTGCCGGATATCCAAGCGAGCAGTACCGTTTTATTGTGGATGGAGAACCGGTGCGGGAAATCTGGATCTCGCCGGCGGTGGACGCTCTGATCGAAAAGGAGATGGGCGCGGACGTGAAAAAAGCCTTGGATGCGGTCTTTCGCGACATGGAATCTGAATTTACCGTCGCCGTCGAGGGTTTCAGCGGTTACGATTCAACTGTTGACGACGCCGTGAATGAAGTGGCGGCAAAAGGATATCTCATGCAGGATAAAGACGGGATGATGGGGCTGTACGACGATATGGAATCGGTAAAAATCGATGTTTCAACCGATTCGGTGGATCCTTCCGTTTTCAAGGTTCCGGCGGGATATGAAAAAATCAGCATGACCGAATTCCTGGAGCAAGAGATGGTGGAAATGGAGGATGATTATACCGGCGAAGATGATGAGTAAAGCGTAACCCGGATGGACAACCAGTGATGATCGGCGCATTGATCCGGTCCACGCCGGGCAAAATTCCCGGCGGGACCGGACGTTTTTTAGCCAAAGCCCTGTTCCGGATGTTTTTTGGCAAGCGCCTCGGCCAAATCATCCAAAGCGGCAAATACGTCGATCCACGACAAGCTCTTGCGCGCGATAGGAGAAACGACCTCCATTATCAAGCGTCTGCCAGGGCCTGATCCAGGTCCGCGACAATGTCGTCGATATGCTCGATGCCGATGGAAAGACGGATCATGTCCGGCGTGATATTGCCGGCGCGCTGCTGTTTTTCCGTGAGCTGGGAATGGGTGGTGCTGGCCGGATGCAGGGCCAGGCTTTTGGCGTCGCCCACATTGGCCAGCAGGGAAAACAGCTTCAGGTGGTCGATGAACCGCCGTCCCATCTCCCGGCCGCCCTTGATGCCGAAAACCACCATGGCTCCGTATCCTTTTTTCAGGTAGCGGGCGGCCGTCGGATGGGAGGGATCATCTTCCAGGCCTGGATACCGGACCCATGTTACTTTGGGATGATTTTTTAAATACCGGGCCGCGGCCAGGGCGTTCTGGCAGTGCCGTTCCATGCGCAAAGGCAGGGTTTCCAGGCCCTGGATAAAAAGCCATGCGTTGTCCGGCGAGATGCAGGCCCCCAGGTTGCGCAGGGGCACCAGCCGCATCCGAAGGATAAAGGCCAGAGGGCTCTGATCCCCGAGGTCACGGGCGAAGCGCAGATTGAAATAGCTCGGATCCGGCGTATTGTAGAGCGTAAATTTGGCATCGCTCCAGTCAAATGTCCCCGCGTCGATGACCACGCCGCCGATGCCCGTGCCGTGCCCGCCGATCCACTTTGTGGCCGAGTTGACCACGATATCGGCGCCATGCTCGATGGTCCGCAGCAGATAAGGGGTGGTGAAGGTGCCGTCCACGATCAGGGGTACATGATGCTTTCGGGCGATGCGGGCGATGGCCTCGATATCGGCCACATCCAGGGCCGGGTTGCCGATGGTCTCGACAAAAAACGCCCGGGTTTTATCCGTGGCCGCCCGGTCAAAGCTTTCCGGTTCCGTTACATTTGCAAACCGGGTTCGGATGTTAAACTGAGGCAGAATATCGTTGAACATGGTGTAGGTGCCGCCGTAAAGGTTGTCGGCGGACACGATTTCTTCTCCGGCCGAACAGATATTGATCACCGCATAGAAAATCGCCGATGTGCCGGATGCCACCGCCAGGGCCCCGGCCCCGCCCTCCAGGGCCGTCATCCGATCCTCCAGCACGCTGTGGGTCGGATTCATGAGCCGGGTGTAGATATTGCCGGGGATTTTCAGAGAGAAAATATCGGCCGCATTCCCGGAGTCTTTGAATACGTATGAGCTGGTCCGGTAGATGGGCACGGCCCGTGAACCGGTGGTCGGGTCCGGGGTTTGGCCGGCATGAAGGCACAGGGTTTCAAATTTTGGGGTTTCGGATGGCATCGGGGACCTTCCTTTACGAAGTTGATTTCATCAATAACGACATCAAGCCGCCGGCGGTAATCGGATCCGAACCGGGCATCGATCTTGCAGCGACCCGGGTCGGTCTCGCGGTGCTTATTCATGGTCACATCAGCAGGTCCATTTGCTTCGTCCTTTGTCAGATTCAAATCTCTGCTTTTTCTCATCAGATTCCCGGTTTCGGCTTCGATCCGTTCGGCCGGGGGTGTCAGTTGCTCGCCTCAGAGTCCGGGCGGCCACGATTCGGCTCACAACCGACACCCCCGGCCTCACTCGGGTCTCATACTCAGATTTCCGGTTTCGACTTCGGTCCGTTCGGCAGGGGTGTGGGCTGTTCGCTTCGGAGTCCTTGCGGCCACGATTCAGCTCACAACCGAAATCCCCGGCCTCACTTAGATCTCATACTTAGATTCCCGGTTTCGGCTTCGATCCGTTCGGCCGGGAGTGTCAGTTGCTCGCCTCAGAGTCCTGGCGGCCACGATTCGGCTCACAACCGACACCCCCGGCCTCACTCGGGTCTCATACTCAGATTGCATGTTTCCCGGGCTTGGTCTTCATAAACAGGGGATCGGCGGTCATGCCGTTAAATAGGCGGGGCGATGGTCACCAGCACCCGCATGTCTTCAATGGCGCGGATGCCGTGGGGTTCCCGAATATCCGATACCAGAACATCACCCGTGACCGCTGGAATGCTCCGGCCTTCGCCGCCGAGAAATTCGCCTTTACCCTCCATGACCGCGATGCTGACCTGGCCGTCGATGTCATGGGAATGAACCGGCAGTTCCTGACCGGCCTTGAAATTAAAATTGATGATTTTCATGTATGGTGAATCGTGCACCAGAAAATTTTTAAAGTTTTTATCCGAAAATCCGTTTTCGGCAAATACGGCGATGTGTCTGATCATTCCATTCTCCTTGTGTTTTATTCTTCCCAATGGATACATTCCACCGGGCAACTTTCCACTGCTTCCTGGATGCAGTCCTCGGGACCGCCTTCTTCGAGAATGACCTTTGCTATTTCCGCGTCTTCATCAAATTCAAAAACTTCCGGACACAGTTCAACGCATGTTTCGCATCCGGTGCACTCATCCGCGTCTATCGTCACTTTTTTACCCATTTTGCGACCTCCTCTTGTTAATTGTTTTTTAAATACCCCCGGCCTCATGCCGGGGGTGGGTTGTCTGGCGTTTATGATGCTGTCATCTGATTTGTTTATCCCAAAATGGCCTTGAGATCCTCATCCGGGGTGGAAATCGGCATGATATTGAACTTGTCCACCAGAATGTTGAGCACGTTGGGCGTGACAAACGCCGGCAGGCTCGGGCCAAGCCGGATATCCTTGATGCCCAGATAGAGAAGGGTCAGCAGGATGGCCACGGCTTTCTGTTCATACCAGGAAAGAATCATGGACAGCGGCAGGTCGTTGACGCCGCATTCAAAGGCATTGGCCAGGGCCACGGCGATCTGGATGGCCGAATAGGCGT
>CAZRES010000027.1:0-30533 GCA_964598885.1 uncultured Desulfobacteraceae bacterium
GATCACCACTACCCGCAGACACCGGCGGGCCGCCGGGACATATTCCTGGATCAGAAATCCGTTTTGCCCGGATTTTTCATATACGCCGGCCTTTTCCAACGCGGCTTGCAGATCCGCGGCGGTATCGATCCGCATCACATTGTCGCCTTCGCCGCCCCAGTCGAATTTAAACACAAACGGCCGGAAAAATCCAGCCAAGGAAAGATCATCCGTTTTGAAGGCATGACCATCAGCCAGACGGGAAAATATTCTGGTTTCCGGATGTCGGATGTTTTCTTTTCTAAAAAGCCGGATTTGTCCGATTTTTCCCGGATAGGCAAACCGCTTGTCATAATCGGGAAATACATGGGCGCAATGGGTTTTGGCCATTTCATAAAGGCGACGGCCGCAGCCCTGGGGAAGGATGACCGCGTCGGCGCTGACAATGGCGGCCCGGTCGGTTTTATCGGGGGCGCGGCCCGCGCAGAGCAGATTCCGGTCTCCGACAAAACAGGGATGATACGACAGGATCATGAATATCCCAGACGGCGAAGGGCCCGGGCGTCGTTGCTCCAGTTCTTTTCCACCCGGACAAAGAGCTTGAGAAACACCTTCATCCCCACCATGCGTTCGATATCCATCCGGGCGGCCTGGCCGACGGCCTTGAGCATGGCGCCGTTTTTGCCGATGATGATGCCTTTCTGGGAGTTGCGCTCCACGTGGATGACCGCGTGGATGCTCACCAGATCGCGGTCCGCGTCTTCAGAAAAGGATTCAATAGTGACCGCCGTCGAAAAGGGGATTTCCTGGCCGGTTAGGGTAAATATTTTTTCCCGGATCATCTCGGCGGCCACAAAGCGCTCCGGCATGTCGGTGATCATGTCTTCGGGGAAATAGGGCGGTCCTTCGGGCAGCCGGTTTTCCAGCAGTTCGATCAGCTCCGGGACCTGGGTTCCTTCGGTGGCGGAAATAGGTATGATTTCATCAAATGGATGGGCAGCGGACCAGGAATCCATTACATGCAGCAGATCGGATTTTTTAATTTTATCGATTTTATTGATGGCCAGCAGCACCGGTTTGCTCCGATCCCGGGGCAGTTTTTTCACCAGCAGATGTTCTGATGCCGGATCCGGCCGGGCCGCGTCAATCATCACCAGAATGATATCCACATCGCTGATGGCGGCAATGGCGGTTTCCACCATTTTCCGGTTCAGGGCTTTTTCGCTTTTGTGAATGCCGGGGGTATCCAAAAAGATGATCTGGGAGTAGGGACGATGAAGCACACCCAGGATCCGGTTGCGCGTGGTCTGAGGCTTGGGAGAGGTAATGGCGATTTTATCCGCCAGAATCCGGTTGAGCAGGGTGGATTTGCCCACGTTCGGGGCGCCGATAATGGCCGTGAAACCGGATTTGTATGCTTTTGCCCCGGTGCTTGATTCCGTCATGATGATTTGTCTTTCTCATCTTCTGATGACGATAACGACGGTTGCGGGTTGGCCGCCGTACCCTCCGTCTTATCCGGCCTTGCCTGATGGGGCGGCGCAGGCATGTCTTCGCCCGCAGCCGCGGCAATGCTCCGCCAGAGTTCATCCCGACCTTTGCGTGTTTTGGCGGAAAAACAGATCAGGTCGCCGGCCGCATCAGGCAGGACCTGTTGGATGGCCTGTATCCGATTTTTTTGTTTGGTGACCGAAAATTTATCGGCTTTGGTAAGCACGGTGATAAACGGTATCCGGTGATGACGCAGCCATGCCATCAGCGAAAGGTCTTTTTCATCCGGATCGCGGCGGATGTCGAGTATCAGCACCACGCGTTCCAGAGTCGGCCGGCCCGAAAGATAAGTGTCGATCATGGCGCCCCAGGTATGCCGGATCCGGAGCGGCACTTTGGCGTAACCGTATCCGGGCAGATCCACGAACATGATTCGGTCGTTGATCAGGAAAAAATTGAGCAGCTGGGTCCTCCCGGGCGTGGAACTGGTTTTTACCAGCCGCTTCCGGTTGACCAGAACGTTGATCAATGAGGACTTGCCCACATTGGAACGCCCGGCAAAGGCGATTTCCGGATATTCGGCCGGCGGATATTCGGAAGGCCGCGTAGCGCTTTTGATGAATTCGGCCGATGTAATTTTCATTCCCCTTAAATCACCTTGTTTAACGGATACTCGATGATGCCTTCGGCGCCGTGCTTCATGAGTTCGGGAATCAGATCCCGCACCGTATTGGAATTGACCACGGTTTCCACCGAAAACCAGTCGGACTGATAAAGGGGAGATACCGTCGGAGCGTGCAGACTCGGCAGCAGGGAGACAACATTTTTCAGGTTGGCCTGGGATACGTTCATCTTCAGGCCCACCATTTTTTCCGCCACCAGGGCGCCGTTCATCAACAGAGCGATCTGTTCGATTTTTTCCCGTTTTTCGGGGTCGGACCAGGCTTTGTGATTGGCGATGAGCTGGGTGTTGGTCTGCATCATTTCATGGATGATGCGCAAGCCGTGGGCCTTGATGGTGCTTTCGGTTTCCGTGATCTCGCAGATGGCGTCCGCCAGTCCGGATACCACCTTGGCCTCGGTGGCCCCCCAGGAAAATTCGACGTTGACGTCGATTCCCTTTTCGGAAAAATAGCGTTTGGTGTATTTCATCAGTTCCGTGGAAATTTTCTTTCCCTGAAGGTCCTCGATGGTTTTACACGGAGAATCATGAGCCACGGCGATCACCCACCGGGCCGGTCTGGCGCTTACCTTGGAATAAACCAGGTCGCATACCACGTGAATGTCGGAATTGTTTTCCGCGATCCAGTCTTTGCCGGTCAGACCGGCGTCCAGGGTCCCGTTTTCCACGTTGATGGACATTTCCTGGGCCCGGCACAGGGCGCATCGGATATGTTCATCGTTGATTTCAGGAAAATAATTGCGGTCATTGACGTTGATTTTCCACCCGGAACGACGAAACAGTTCGATGGTGGCTTTCTGAAGGCTTCCTTTGGGAATGCCGAGTCGTAATGGATCAGTCATTTTTTGTATACCTCTTCCGGATCAAATATTTTTTCTCCTGCAGATATCAGTTCATTGTTTTCCACTTTCCGGAAAAAACAGCTCTTATATCCGGTATGGCAGGCAGCCCCGCCGATCTGATTGACCTTGAGCAGCACGGTGTCGTTGTCGCAATCCACGCGGATTTCTTTTACCTGCTGCACATGGCCCGATGTTTCGCCCTTGGTCCAGAGGGTGTTGCGGGTGCGGCTGTAAAAAGTTGCTTTGCCGGTGGTCAGTGTTTTTTCCCAGGCTTCGGCGTTCATGAAACCGAGCATCAGCACTTCGCCGGTTTCATCATCCTGAATAATGGCCGGCGCCAGTCCGCCCATTTTTTCAAAATCAATTTTTATCATTTTTTGTGCCCCTATTTGCATGAAATTTGGTAAACTGACCTGGCTGATTGATTTGTGCAATCACTTTGTGAAATTTTCCGGTCTGTTGAATGCAGAAAACCTAATGATATAGGTGCAAAGAGTCAATCATTATTTTACAGCAACCAGGGGGCGCGTCGGGCGCATTTCTTGACAAGGCCAGGTCAGGTCATTATAGTAATTAAAATTCAAACCATTTATCTTTTCTCCACGCAACTGTATTGGGTTTGAAAATATAAACCGGGCCGATCAGTGGTCGGCGCACAACAGATCAGGAAAGGATAACGATATGGCTGAAGGCATAGTGGAAGTCAGTGATGCAAATTTTGACGCGGAAGTTTTAAAATCCGATATTCCGGTATTGGTGGATTTCTGGGCGCCCTGGTGTGGTCCGTGCAAGGCGATCGGTCCCGTACTGGAGGAAGTCAGCAAAGGATATGCGGGCAAAGTTAAATTCGCCAAATGCAATGTGGATAACAGCCCTGTCACGCCGGGAAATTACGGCATCCGGGCCATACCCACCTTAATTCTGTTCAAAGACGGCAAGCAGGCGGATCAGATCGTTGGTCTGGCGGATCGCGGGCGGATCGAGCAAATTTTAAACAAGGCGCTGTAGCAGAAATGGAAAAAACAGATCACGATATTGTCATTATCGGCGCCGGTCCAGCGGGATTGACCGCCGCCATTTATGCGGCCCGGGCCAAACTCGACGCGGTGGTCATTGAAAAAGTCGTGCCTGGCGGACAGATTCTGGTGACCGACTGGATTGAAAATTATCCGGGATTTCCCGACGGCCTGACCGGTGCGGATCTGATCCAGAAAATGACGGAACAGGTAGCGCGTTTTGATGTGTCCATCACGTCCGATGAAGTGCTTTCTGTTAAAAAAAGCGCCGATCATATCATTCATGTCAAGCTTTCCGGGCGCACCCTCACCACAAAGGCGCTGGTGCTGGCCACGGGAGCATCTCCCCGAAAACTGGGGGTGCCGGGTGAAGATGAATTCTACGGCCGGGGCGTATCCGCATGCGCCACCTGCGATGCTCCGTTTTTCAAAAACAGCGTGGTCGCCGCTGTTGGCGGCGGCGATACCGCGGTGCAGGAGGCCATGTTTCTCACGCGGTTTGCGAAAAAAGTCTACCTGATCCATCGCCGGGATGAATTGCGGGCCGCTCGTCTTCTGCAGGAGCGCATCTTTGCCAATGAGAAAGTTGAAATGGTCTGGGATTCGGTGGTAACGGCCATTAACGGTTCCGTCGCCGGGGTTACGGGTGTTGCCGTCAAGAACGTTAAAACCGGCAAAGAATCCGAGTTGAAAGTGGATGGTTGCTTTCTCTGGGTGGGGATTACTCCCAACAGCGATTTCATCAGAGATGTCGTGGCATGCGATGATGCCGGCTTCATCATGGTCAATGCCCGGATGGAGACTTCGGTTCCCGGGATCTATGCCGCCGGCGATGTTCGGAATACGCCTCTGCGTCAGGTGGCCACGGCGGTAGGCGACAGTGCCATCGCCACTTTTGAGGCAACGCACTATATCGAAGGGCTTAAAAGCGTCACTGCTGCTTGAGCTCCGGATCATTTTTTCTTAATGAATCAACATGTTCCCGAGGAGGACCATTGAAGCGGTTCTGTATCGTTTTTCTGTTTTGTTTTATTCCCAGTTTCATGGTGGTGGCGGGTTGCGCCAAGCACAAGGCGGAGAAAACCGCCGAGGAACTGGCGGTGGAAGGCCAGGCTTTTTTTGAGCAAAAGAAGTATCGCGAGGCCATCAACACCTACGAACGGTTGCGGGACTGGTACCCCTTCAGCGTCCATGCCAAGGAAGCCAAGTTGAAAGTGGCGGATGCCCATTACCAGCTCGAAGAATATGATCAGGCAATCGTGGCGTATCAAACCTATTATCAGCTTCATCCCACGGATTCGCAGATTCCCTACGTGCTCTACCAGATCGGACGATGCGACTTTGATCGAATGGTAAGCATTGACCGGGACCAGACGCCCGCGGCCAATGCGCTGGAAAGTTTCCGGTCGCTTATTGTGCAGTTTCCGGACAGCGAATACGCGACCAAGGCCAAGGATCATATTCAGGATTGCCTTGAAAACCTGGCGGCAAAAGAGCATTATATTGGAAAGTTTTATTTTAAATCAAAGCATTATAAAGCTGCTCTTCACCGATTTCAGTCCGTGATCAACGATTATCCGGATTTCGGGCTCCATGCCGAGGCCGCAGAATATATCGAACGCTGTAAAGCCCTGATCGCGGCCTCTGCGGGTAAGGAGGGCGCCGGAGAGATGGAGTTGAGACCAAAAGAGGCCGAGGGAGGACTTCTTTGGCCGGAGTAATTTTTGCCGCCGTGTCAGAAAATACTTTACAACCAATTACCATTGGGCTATATGGGCTGACTTAATCAAGCGATATTAACTAAAGGAGACACCTATGTCAAGGCAGTGTGAAATTTGCGGAAAGAAACCCATGGTGGGATGTAATGTCAGCCATGCCCACAACGTGACCAAACGCCGGTTCAATCCGAATCTTCAGCAGGTTCGCGCGATGCAAAACGGCCAGGTAAAAAAAATGACGGTATGCACCAACTGCATCAAATCCGGATTTGTTCAAAAACCCGCCGCCTGATGTTCATTCCCGAATAATTTCCTGTACCGCGTCGATCTTTTTGAGTTTGGCGAGCACGCTTTCCAGGTGGTCAAGGTCTTTTATGTTCAGCGTAAAATAACCGTTGACCATTTTGTTTTCTTTGGATTCCAGGTTGACGTCCACGATATTGGCTTCCATTTGGCTTAGAATGGCACTGATGTCGGCCAGCAGGCCCGGCCGGTCGTAGCAGCGCAGTTTTAACCGGATGGGGAATGTTTTTGTCGGGCTCTGCTTCCATTTTACCGCAATCTGCCGGTCCGGATTCAATTTCAAGGCATTGACGCATCCCCGGCGGTGGATAGAGAGCCCGGCGCCCTGGGTGATATATCCGATGATGGGATCACCGGGAATGGGCTGACAGCATTTGCCGAACCGGATGAGAAGATCATCCATCCCATCCACTTCAACGCCGTCCAGTTCGCGCTGTTTTTTATCCTTGCGCCGGAGCATCAGCTTTTCCAGCAGCGAGTCTTCCCGTTTTGGCTTGGCCTCAGGCAGCAGTTTTCGGATGACCTGGAGGGCTGTGATCTTGCCGTAACCGATATTGGCAATCAGGTCGTCGACGGTCTTGAAATTAAACTCTTCGGCGATTTTCTCCATTTCCGGCGTGTTGACCAATTCGCTGAAATTGAGTTTATGCTTGCGGAAAGCCTTTTCACAGATCTCCCGTCCAAGGGAGATGCTTTTTTCCGATTCCTGTTTTTTGATCCACTGGCGGATCCGGCTTTTGGCTCGGCTGGACTTGACAAAACCAAGCCAGTCCGCACTGGGATTATGGCCCTTGGTGGTGATGATCTCGACGATTTCGCCATTACGGAGTTGGTAGGGGAGGGGGACCAGGCGACCGTTGACCCGGGCCCCCGTGCACTGATGGCCCACCTCGCTGTGGATGGAATAGGCAAAATCCACCGGCGTAGAACCTTTGGGAAGCGTAATAACCTTTCCCCGGGGAGTGAAGACAAACACATCCTTGGGAAACAGGTCGATGGTGACGTTGGCCAGAAATTCCTCCGGATCTCCGAAGGTTTCCTGATGTTCTACCAGGTTCTGGAGCCACGCGTAGGCGCTGCTGCTTTCTTCATCGATTTTTTTCCCTTCCTTGTAGCTCCAGTGGGCCGCGATGCCGGATTCAGCCACCCGGTCCATCTCAAAGGTGCGGATCTGGATTTCCATCCGTTCACCGTGGGGACCGATCACGGTGGTATGGATGGACTGATATCCATTGGGCTTGGGAAGGCTGATATAGTCTTTTATTTTATAATGGATGGGTTTCCATTTGGAATGAATGCGGCCCATAGCCTCGTAGCAACGGGGGATGGTGGCCACGATGATGCGGAAGGCGGTGATGTCGTATACCTGCTCTAAAGTGAGATTCTGCTGCACCATTTTCTGGTAGATGCTGTAAATCTGTTTGTTCCGGCCATCCACCTGGCAGGCGATATCGGCCTCGGCCATGAGGTCTTCAATGGTTTTTTTGACTTCGGCCACATACTGATCCCGCTCTGTTTGGCTTTTTTTGATTTTCTGACGGATCTCTTCATACGCATCGGGGTTGGTGTAGGAAAAAGAGATTTCCTCCAGCTCATGCTTGATCCAGAAGATCCCGAGCCGGGCCGCGATGGGGGCATAAATGTCGAGAGTTTCCCGGGCGATTTCCTTGCGCTTTTTTTCCGATTGATGAAATTGCAAAGTTCGGATGTTGTGAAGCCGGTCGGCCAGCTTGATAAGGATGACCCGGATGTCGTTGGCCATAGCCAGAATCATCTGCCGGATATTTTCCGCCTGCCGGGCCCGGGCGGTTTCAAAAGAAAGCGTACTGATCTTGGTGACGCCGGCAATGATCCGGGCCGCATCCTCGCCGAGCATTTCCCGGATATCATCAATGGATGCGTGGGTGTCTTCCACCACGTCGTGGAGCAGGCCGCAGGCGATGCTGACCGTATCAAGCTTCATGTCCGCCAGGATGTTGGCGACCTCCAGGGGATGGGACAGGTAGGGCTCGCCGCTGAGACGGCGCTGGCCCTCGTGAACTTTGGCGGAGTAGATGTAGGCCCGGTCAACAATATCCGTGTCCGCATCCGGATAATAATCATTAATTTTGTCGATGATTTCAGTGATGCGGATCATAGGAATCAATACGCCTTTGCAAACACCGCCCGGCGATTGCTTTTGCCGTCGCAGGCGATACAGACACCGGTTTCCGGTTCGGCGTCAAAAGGGAGGCAGCGGATGGTCACGGTGAGGCGTTCTTTGATGCGGGCCTCACAGTCGGCATTCCCGCACCAGTGGGCCAGTGCAAAACCGCCGTGAATTTCGGGGCGATCCTGGTTCTGGGGGGTAAAAAAAGCATCAAATTCGCGGCTGCTGTCGATTTTTACGGTATGGATTTTCCGGAAATCAAGAGCACGCTGGAACAGCGTGTTCTGGATTTCATCCAGCAGGTCGCCGACACCCTCAACAAAGCGGTCTTTTTCCATGGAGAACTTTTTCCGGTGGTCTTGATCCCGTCGGGCCACAAATACGGAATTTGACGCCATATCCCGAGGACCGATTTCAATCCGGAGAGGGATCCCTTTTTTGATCCATTCCCAGTTCCGGGTCCCACCGATGGGTCGGTCATCGATTTCAAAACGCAAGGGGGCTCCGTGGTACAGCTTTTGTCCGAGCCGGTCGGCAATTTCTTTGGTATAGGACATGACCGCCTCGGTTTCCTCGGGCTTGCGGATAATGGGGAGCAGAACACCATGGGCCGGCGCGACACGCGGGGGCATGATCACACCGTTGTCGTCCCCGTGAGTCATGATCAGCCCGCCGATGAGCCGGGTGGAAACACCCCATGAGGTGGTCCAGGCGTATTCCTCGGTTTCAGCCGCCGACTGGAAACGGATATCCGAGGCCCGGGCGAAATTTTGCCCCAGAAAATGGGAGGTTCCGGCCTGAAGGGCCTTGCGGTCCTGCATCATGGCCTCGATGCAGGTAGTGGTTTCCGCCCCGGGAAAGCGCTCGGTCTCGGTTTTTTCACCCGTGATTACCGGCATGGCCATATACGTTTGGACAAAATCACGGTAGATGTCGAGCATCAGGCGAGTCCGCTCCCGGGCTTCCTCCGGGGTGGCGTGTGCCGTGTGGCCTTCCTGCCAGAGAAATTCACTGGTGCGCAGAAAAATCCGGGTCCGCATTTCCCACCGCACCACATTGGCCCACTGGTTGATCAGTACCGGCAGGTCCCGGTAGCTCTGGATCCAACGGGAAAAGGAATCGCCGATGATGGTTTCGGACGTGGGCCGCACGATCAGGGGTTCGGTGAGGGGGCCTGCCGGCGTCAGTCCGCCGTTTTCTCCGGCTTCCAGTCGGTGGTGGGTGACCACCGCGCATTCCTTGGCAAATCCCTCCACGTGACGGGCTTCTTTTTCCAGAAAAGACATCGGGATGAACAACGGGAAATAGGCGTTTTTCACGCCGGTTTTCTTGAACATGTCGTCTAAACTGCGGGATATGTTTTCCCACAGGGCATATCCCCAGGGCTTGATCACCATGCAGCCCCGCACCGGGGAGGCCTCGGCCATGTCCGCGGCTTTGATGACCTCCTGATACCATTCCGGGTAATTGTCGTTTCGCGTGGGTTGAATCGCCGTTTCTTCCGGTTTTGCCATAATATAGTGACCTCTATTCCTTTTTTTCCATCTCTGCAATCGTATCAAGCAGCGCCGCCACCAGATCGGCCTCTGGCACGCGCTTGATCACCTTCCCCTTCTTGAAGACAACCCCTTCGCCGTCGCCGCCGGCAATTCCCACATCGGCTTCCCGGGCCTCGCCCGGTCCGTTGACCACGCAGCCCATGACCGCCACCCGGAGGGGCGCGGTACGGGTCAGTAAGGCCTGTTCCACCTGCTCGGCAATGGAAAACAGGTCGATTCGGCACCGGCCGCAGGTGGGACACGATATAATGTCCGGACCTCGCTGCCGGATGCCCAGGGCTTTGAGGATTTCAAAGCCCACCCGGACCTCTTCGGCCGGGTCCCTTGTCAGTGAGACCCGCAGGGTGTCGCCAATGCCCTCGGCAAGGAGCATGCCGATGCCGACAGCGGATTTGACGACACCCGAATAAAGCCCCCCGGCTTCGGTGACGCCCACATGAAAGGGGAAATCGCACCGGGCCGCCAGTTGCCGGTAGGCATCAACGGTCACGGGCACGTCCGAGGATTTAATGGCGATTTTAACGTCGTAAAATCCCAGGGAATCCATCAAGTCGATTTGTCGGAGGGCGCTTTCCACCAGACCGTCGGCGGTCACCCCGTTGTTTTTTTTCAGGATCTCTTTTTCAAGGGAGCCGGCGTTGACCCCGATTCGGATGGGAATGCCTCGATCCCGGGCCGCATCGGTCACGGCCTTGATTTTTTTTCTGCCGCCGATATTGCCGGGATTGATGCGCAGACCGTCTGCGCCGGCGTGTGCGGCGGCCAGGGCCAGCTTATAATCAAAATGAATGTCGGCGATGACCGGAATTGCAATCTGTTTTTTAATATCGGCAAGGGCGGCGGCGGCATCTGTGTCCGGCACGGCCACCCGGATGATTTCGCACCCGGCCAGGGTCAGCCGCCGAATCTGAGCCACGGTGGCTTCGACATCCAGGGTGTCGGTATTGGTCATGGACTGAACGGTAATGGGTGCACCGTCTCCCAGGGGAACGTTTCCGACAAGAATCCGACGGGTATGCCTGCGCTTGATGTTAAATGTCATGGGTAGAAAAATCGATCAATTTCGATAAGATCGTTGCAAAGCATCGGGAATGGACCGAAAAGCGTTACGCCAAGAAAATGTATGTAACAAAGACGCGATGTTTGTTCAAGGGAAATAAATGTGATATCCTGAAGCGGTAAAATCAAAATACTTGCACAGCATCCCGATATTTCGGGCGTATGATATGATACCGCAACAAAATGACCCTATCGTCAGGAGACATTCGATGACATTAACAGACAAGTCGATAACCGAAGATGGCGGCATGGACCCCGGCATACGCGATTTTCTGACAAAGCGCTGTCGGACCGGTGAACTTTCCTGCGCCGAGGCCTTTCATTTCGCGGACCAGTTGGGCATATCGCCGGCGGAAATCGGGCGATACGCGGACCATCTCAAACTTCATCTGACCAAATGCCAGTTGGGTCTTTTCGGGTATGGACCGGAAAAAAAGATTGTCAAGCCCGCGGCGGAAGTCGATGACGAGCTTACCGCCGCCATCCAGGCGGCACTGGTCAATGACCGACTGCCGTGCGCGGCGGCCTGGGACATCGCGGCCCGCTTCGGGATAGCAAAAATGGCGGTAAGCGCTGCCTGCGAAACTCTGAAAATCAAGGTCAAGCCCTGTCAGCTCGGGGCGTTCTAAGGGGCGGCAGATCCGGCGGACGTCAAAGGGCTTCTGCCGATTCACCCTTACTGCAGAAACGGGTTGTGCCGTTTTTCGCTGCCGATGGTGGTTTCCGGACCGTGGCCCGTCAGGACCCGGACATCGTCCCCTAAGGGGAACAGTTTGTTTTTGATGCTGGAAATCAGGGTGTTGAAATCCCCGCCGGGAAAATCCGTGCGGCCGATGGATCCGGCAAAAAGGGCGTCCCCCACGAATACCACGCCGTCGGTGTGAAAGGAAACCCCGCCGAGGGAGTGACCGGGCGTATGGATCACTGTCAGAGTAATATCGCCGAAGGTAATTTTGTCGCCTTCGGCGATGGTTCTGTCCGGAGGGGGGGAGTTTTCCACTGCCATACCGAAGGCCGATGCCGCGTAATCCAGAGATTCCAGCATGGGAGCGTCCTGAGCGTGGATCAGAATTTCGGCCCCCGTAGCTTCCTTTAATTTCCGGTTTCCGCCCACATGATCGAAATGGCCGTGCGTGTTTAAGATATAGTTGACCGTGAGCTTGGCTTCGGCCAGAGCCATGAGGATTTTGTGGGTTTCATCCCCCGGGTCGATGACCGCGGCGGATCGGGTTTTTTCGCATCCCACAATGAAACAGTTGGCCATAATCGGTCCCACGGCAAGTTCCTTGATGATCAAAGCTGACTCCTTTTATGATTTGGTTTCCCGCACCTTTTGGACGATGTCGATGATGCTGCCGATCTTGTTTTTCGGTTTTTCGGCGGTCCGGATCAACTCGGCAAATGCCGCTTCGGGCATATTCTGCCGCAGGTACTCGGTCACGTCGAAATATTCCCACCAGCAGTCGAGGATTTTAAAGCAGGGTCCGTCATCCTCGCCGCTGATCAGACAGTAGGCAAAGGAAATGTCGCTGCCCAGCCGGGGGCAGCGACGCTCCATATTGCTGACATCCTGATCCATCATGAAGAGATATCCTCATTTACCGGTTTTCAGGTGCTGCGGTTCCGGATGGCCGGCAAAGACCTTCATGGCTTCCGACATTTCCGCATCGGACAACTCAACGTCTTTGATATTGCCGGCAAAATAATTTTCATAAGCAGTCAGATCCAAAAGCCCGTGCCCGCTCCAGTTGAACAGAATAACCTTTTCCTTGCCTTCTTCCTTGGCCTTTTTCGCTTCTTCGATGACCTGCGCCAGGGCGTGGTTCGTCTCGGGCGCGGGGATGACCCCCTCGGTTCTGGCCAGCAGAACGCCGGCCTCAAACACCTGACGCTGTTTCACGGATTTCGGCGTGAGGATGCCTTCATCCACCAATTGGCTTACGGTGGGGGCCATGCCGTGGTAACGGAGCCCGCCGGCGTGAAATGGGGCCGGCACGAAGGCATGACCGAGGCTGTACATGGGCAGCAACGGGGTATATTTGGCCGTGTCGCCGTGATCGTAAACAAACGGCGCCTTGGTTAGTGTGGGACATCCGGCCGGCTCCACCGGATAGATCTCGATCTGTTTGCCGTGGATTTTGTCGTAGACGAAAGGGAACGCCAGTCCGGCAAAATTGCTGCCGCCGCCGGCGCAGCCGATGATTACATCCGGGTATTCATTGATTTTTTCCATCTGTTTTTTGGCTTCCAGGCCCACGATGGTCTGGTGCAGCATGACATGATTGAGCACGCTTCCCAGAGAGTATCGGGTCCCCCCGCTTTCATCCGTAACCGCCGCCTCAATGGCTTCGCTGATGGCAATGCCCAGGCTGCCGGGAGTGTTGGGATCTTTTTCCAGTGCGGCCTGGCCCGCCTTTGTTTCCATGCTGGGGCTGGGGATACAGTTGGCGCCCCAGGTGGCCATCATAGACTTGCGGTAGGGTTTCTGGTCGAAGCTGATGCGGACCATAAACACCTTGCATTCAATGCCGAACTGGGCGCAGGCGAACGCCAGAGCGCTTCCCCACTGGCCGGCGCCGGTTTCGGTGGTCATCCGCTTAATGCCGAATTCCTTGTTATAATAGGCCTGGGGTATCGCCGTATTGGGTTTGTGACTTCCCGGCGGGCTCAGCCCTTCATTTTTAAAGTAAATACGGGCAGGTGTGCCCAAAGCTTTTTCCAACGACCTGGCCCTCACCAGGGGAGATGGCCGCCATATTTTAAGGATGCCCAGGATTTCCTCGGGGATGTCGATCCAGCGTTCCTGGCTGACTTCCTGTTCGATAAGATTCATGGGAAACACCGGGGCCAGCATATCCGGACTGATGGGTTTGCCGTCCGGTCCCAGGGGCGGGTTCATGGCGATATCGGCAAGGATATTGTACCATTGCCGGGGCATTTCATCTTCGCTTAACAGTATTTTGCGATTTTCCATGTCATACTCCTTGTTGAGGGGTTATTATAGTAAGATTTTGTTTAAAAAACATGGAATTCCATGATTCCGGTTCCGGAGGTTCTTTATCCGCTGTTTCCTGTTTACGAAATCCCCGGGGATCTGTCGGTTTCCTTGTCCGGATCCGTCAGATAATGATGATAAAACCCGTCCAGGACGCCATTGATAAAGGCTCCGGACTCCTCGGTGCCGTATTTTTTACCGATATCAACGGCTTCATCGATGACGACTTTATACGGAACATCTTCATGCCGATGCAGCATTTCATAAATGGCAATGCGCATGACATTGCGATCGGTGCCCGCCATACGGCTTATTTTCCAGTTGCTGGAAAATCGCGTGATCATATCGTCGATTTCGATCCTGTGGCAGATGACCCCCTCTACCAGTTCATTGCAATACGGATCGATGTTTTTGTCGGCACCGACCATCTCGCATAACGGAAGCATCAATGCTTCGGAGTCATCGTTTAACATATCCATACTGAAAAGTACTTGCAGGGCGGCTTCCCGGGATTTCCGTCTCGATGGCATGGGTATTACGGATCACTCCTCAATCGCGGTAATCAGATTGGCCATTTCGATGGCCGATACCGCGGCGCTCCAGCCTTTATTGCCGGCCTTGGTCCCGGCCCGTTCAATGGCCTGCTCGATGGTGTCGGTTGTCAGTATCCCAAAGATCACCGGCATTCCGGATTCCAGGCTGACCGAGGCCACCCCCTTGGAAACTTCCGCGCTCACATAGTCAAAATGCGGCGTTGATCCGCGAATAACGGCTCCGAGACAGATGATAGCATGGTGTTTTTGCAGCAGGGCGATTTTTTTTGCGATCAAGGGTATTTCAAAGGCCCCCGGCACCTTGATCACGTCCAGATCCTCGGCTCTGGCGCCGCTGCGCTTGAGGGCGTCAATGGCCCCGCTTAACAGTTTTTCCGAGATAAAATCGTTGAACCGGCTGACAATAAGCGCAAACCGCTTTCCTTCGGCCAGCAGGTTTCCCTCGATGATTTTCGGCATAATTTATCCTTGTTTTTGACGATTTAATGAAACCCCTTGCGACAAAGGCGGTTTGTTAATTTTCCGTATCCGCGGGATGAAGAAAATGTCCCATCTTGAGCCGCTTGCATTCCAGGTAGCATCGGTTGAAGTCATTGGGCGGGATTTCAATGGGGATCTGCTCGACGATGCTGAGTCCATATCCTTCCAGACCAACGATTTTTTTGGGATTATTGGTGATCAGCCGCATTTTTTTTACTCCAAGATCCGCCAACACCTGGGCCCCGATACCGTAATCCCGCAAATCCGCTTTAAAACCCAGTTCTTCGTTGGCTTCCACGGTATCGTATCCCTGGTCCTGGAGTCCATATGCCTTGAGCTTGTTGACCAGACCGATGCCGCGGCCTTCCTGGCGGACATAAAGAAGCACACCGCTGCCCTCCTTGTCCATCATTTCCATGGCCTTGCTCAGCTGGTCACCGCAGTCGCAACGCATGGACCGGAAGATGTCGCCGGTCAGGCATTCGGAATGGACTCTTACCAGAATCGGCTTTTCCGGGTCGATTTCTCCTTTGACCAGGGCGATGTGCTGGTGATCCTCGAGATCGTTTTCATAAACCATGATTTTAAAAAGACCGGCATGGACCGTGGGAATGGTGGTTTCCACCACTTTGCGCACGAAAGATTCGGTTTGCATCCGGTATTCTATCAGGTCCGCAATGGTGCAGATGCCGATGCCGTGAGCTTCGCTGAATGTTTCCAGTGCGGGCATCCGGGCCATGGTCCCATCCTCATCCATGATTTCGCAGATCACGCCCGCAGGCTTGAGACCAGCCAGCCGTGCCAGATCCATGGACCCCTCTGTCTGGCCGGATCGCACCATGACGCCGCCTCGACGGGCGCGCAGGGGAAAAATGTGTCCCGGCCGGACCAGATCCTCGGGCTTGGCATTGTCGGCGATGGCGGCTTGGATGGTGGTGGCCCGGTCTGCAGCGGAAATGCCGGTGGTCACGCCATGCCGGGCTTCGATGGAGACGGTGAATCCGGTCTGAAACTGGGAGGTATTTTCACGGACCATCATGGGAAGCCGGAGTTGCTCCACCCGGTCCGGTGTCAATGACAGGCAGATCAGTCCGCGGCCGTATTTGGCCATGAAATTGATGGCTTCCGGCGTGACCGCTTCGGCTGCCATGCACAGATCGCCTTCGTTTTCCCGGTCCTCGTCATCCACCAGGATGACCATTTTGCCGGCTCGGATGTCGGCGATGGCTTGATCAATGGTTAAATGTGGCATTTCTGATTCCTTCTCCTCGCACGCATTATGTAAAACAATTATATTTGTATCAAATGAAGCCGGTTTTCAATAAAAAATCCATATCCAGGGGGTTTTTTTTCTTTTCTCCGGCATGTTCCCTTTTCGGGGCGGACAAAAATTTTTCCACGTATTTGCCGATCATGTCGGTTTCAATATTGACCGTGGCGCCTGCCGCTTTCATTCCGATGGTCGTCATCCCGGCCGTATGGGGAATGATCCCGACTTCAAAGCCGGTGTCATTGCAGGTATTTATGGTGAGGCTGATGCCGTCTACCGCCACGGATCCCTTGGGAATCATGTAACGGGCCAGTTCGGAGTCAACGGCAAAACCGATGACAATGGCATTGCCCATATGCGTTTTATAAGCAATGGTCCCGGTGCCGTCGATATGGCCCGATACCAGGTGTCCGTCCAGGCGGCCGGAAAATGTCAGAGCCCGCTCCAGATTGACGCGGTCGCCGGTTCTGGCGTGTTTCATGGTGGTCCGCTCCATGGTTTCCGGTGACACATCGGCGTCGAACCGGGCGCCGGAAAGAGCGACCACCGTCAGGCAAGCGCCATTGACCGCGATGCTGTCCCCGATTTTCGTGCCGCCCAGGGCAAACCCGGCCGTCACCGACAGGCGGCGGCCTTTACCGGCCGGCCGGATGGCGCTGATGGTGCCGGGACCTTCGATGATTCCGGTGAACATGGCGTTTATAGAATTTCCCGTTTTAATTTTACATTATCGATATAATACGGATGCCGCAAAAGAACCGCTTTATCAATAAAATAAACTGATCTGTGCCACCCCAAACCGATGGGCATGGGTTATGTAGCGGTCTTTCGTTATTATCCATTCCTGTCCCGGTTCAGGTACCCCTCGATGAGGATATCCGCGTCAAACCGGCGGACATCCGCATCGCAAAGCTGCAGGCACTGATCCATGCGCTCCGGCCCTGGTCCGCTGCACATGGGCACGCCGTCATCGCCGCCGAAAATCTTGGGTGCATAAAAAAAACAGACCTTGTCCACGATTCCGGCGGCAAGTGCCGATGCCGCCACCCGGGCCCCGCCTTCAATGAGCAGGCTGGCGATACCACGGGAGCTTAATCGCGGCATCAGGGCCGCTAGGTCGATCCGGCCTCCGGTGCAGGCGGCTTCCAGGATTTCCACGCCGATATCAGCGAGCTGTTTTTTCTTTTCCGATGTCTTGCCGTCGCCAGTGACAATGACCGTATCAGAGGCCGGAGGGATGCGCAATACTTTCGCGCTATCGGGGATGGAAAGGCGGGTGTCCAGGATGAAGCGGCAGGGGTTGACGCCCGGCTTGCCCGTTCGGCGGGTGGTCAGTCTGGGGTCGTCTGTTTTGATGGTGTTGACGCCCACCATAATGGCATCCACGGCATGACGGATTTCATGGACATACGCGCGCGCGCTTTCACCGGTGACCCATCGGGAATCGCCGGTGCGGGTGGCGATCCGACCGTCTAATGTGGCGGCGGTTTTCAGGATCACAAATGGCCGGTGTTGACGGGCATGGATGATGAAGAATTCATTGAGCCGAAGGGCTTGTTTTTCACAAATGCCGGAAACGACAGTAATCCCGCTTTGCCGTAAAAATTCGTCTCCGCCGCCGGCCACATCCGGGTTGGGGTCCTTCATGGCCATGACCACGCGCCGAATGCCCGCGGTCAGGATTTTTTGGGTGCAGGGCGGGGTCCTGCCGAAATGATTGCAGGGTTCCAGGGTGACATAAAGGGTGGCGCCGAAGGCTTCGGCGCCGGCGTCATCAATGGCTTGCGCCTCGGCATGAGGACCGCCCGCTTTCTGGTGCCAGCCACGACCCACCACCCGGCCCTTTTTGACGACCACGGCGCCCACCATGGGGTTGGGCGAGGTATACCCCCTGCCGTTTTCGGCCAGGTCTAACGCCATTTTCATGAAATGCGCGTCGGTCATCGTTTGATCAGCAGGGTTTTAAGTTCGTTGACGAAATCATTGACATCCTTGAATTCGCGATACACCGAGGCAAAACGAACATAGGCAACTTTGTCAAGTTCATGGAGTTCGGCCATGATTTTTTCACCGATCACCGAGCTGGAGATTTCCTTTTCTTCCGATTCCCGCAGATCCCGTTCCAATTCCTGAAGGAAGGATTCAATTTCGTTTATGCTGATTTCACGTTTTTCGCACGCCCGTTGAAGCCCCGCCCGGACCTTGTCCCGGTTGAAGGGCTCCCGGCGTTTGTCCTTTTTGATGATCATGAGCGGAATTTCTTCGATGTATTCGTAGGTGGTAAAGCGTCGTTCGCAGGCGATGCATTCGCGGCGGCGGCGGATGGCGTTGCCGTCCTTGCTGATTCGGGAATCAATGACCTTGTTGTTGTTTTCACGGCAGTAAGGGCATTTCATGGGGCACTTTCCTTTTGTCGGTGAGCGACCGATCCCTTCCTGTCGGCGGCACAGCGAATCAGATCCGGTCCAACTGAATCACTTCAATGCCCGCTTCTTCAAGCAGACCAGCGGACAGTTCGTCGGCGTAGCCGGACTGGTAATATATTTTTCGAATCCCCGCGTTGATAAGCATTTTGGTGCAGATGTTGCAGGGAAGGTTCGTGCAAAACAGCGTGGCGTCCTGGATTCGTACGCCGTGATAGGCCGCCTGGATGATGGCATTCTGTTCGGCATGGATGCCCCGGCAGATTTCATGGCGCTGGCCGGAGACAATTTTCATGGTTTGCCGCAGACACCCGACATCCACGCAGTGTTGGATTCCCGAAGGCGCGCCGTTGTAACCCGTGGCTAGTATCCGCTTGTCCTTTACGATCACGGCGCCCACGGCCCGGCGCAGGCAGGTGGAGCGTCTGGCCACCAGCACCGTGATGTCCATGAAGTATTCTTCCCAGCTCGGGCGGCGGTTTTCATGAGGGGCCATGACATCCATTAGGACTCCATGTCGGAAAAAAGAGGGAACCGGCTGCACAGATCAAGGACCTCCTGCCGCACGGCCCGGATGATGCGTTCGTCATCCGGTTTTTTCAGCACTGTGCTGATGTTTGTCCCGATCTGCGCCATTTCCGTTTCTTTCATTCCCCGGGTGGTGATGGTGGGCGTTCCGATCCGGATGCCGCTGGTGATCAGAGGACTCTGGGTGTCAAAGGGGACCGCGTTTTTGTTCACGGTGATGCCGGCCTGCTCCAGAAGCGATTCGGCTTTTTTTCCCGTCAGATTCATGTTGCGCAGATCCGCCAGCATCATGTGGTTGTCCGTGCCGCCCGAAACCAGTGAAAATCCGTTGTCCATGAGCACGGATGCCAGGGCTTTGGCGTTGGCAACGGTCTGGCGCTGATATTGTTTAAATCCGTCCGACAACGCTTCCTTGAACGCCACGGCTTTGGCCGCGATCACGTGCATCAGCGGGCCGCCTTGGATGCCCGGAAAGATTTCCTTGTTGATCTTTTTGCCCAGTTCCTCCGTGCTCAGAATCAGGCCGCCCCGGGGGCCGCGCAGGGTCTTGTGGGTGGTGGATGTCACCACATGGGCAGCGGGCACGGGGGAGGGGTGGACCCCGCCGGCCACCAGGCCGGCGATGTGGGCCATGTCCACCATCAGATAGGCGCCCACGGCATCGGCGATGCGGCGGAAGGCTTCAAAATCGATGATGCGGGGATAGGCGCTGGCTCCGGCCACAATAAGACGCGGCTTGTGAGTTTCCGCCAGATGCAGGAGCCGGTCGTAATCAATGATGCCGGTATCCTTTTCCACTCCGTAGTGGACGAAGTTGAAAAAACGGCCGGAAAAGCTGACCGCCGCCCCGTGGGTCAGATGTCCGCCATGAGCCAGATCCATCCCTAAGATGGTGTCGCCGGGTTCCAGCAGAGCAAAATAGACCGCCATGTTGGCCTGGGATCCGGAATGGGGCTGAACATTGGCATAGTCAGCGCCAAAGAGTTTTCTGGCCCGTTCGATGGCCAGGGATTCGGCCACGTCCACAAATTCACATCCTCCATAATATCGCCTGGCCGGATAACCTTCGGCATATTTATTGGTCATCAGGCTCCCCTGGGCCGCCATGACGGCCGGTCCGGCGATATTTTCCGAGGCAATCAGCTCCAGTGTATTCTGTTGCCGGCGATATTCACAGGAAATGGCATCGGCGATTTCCGGATCGATTTTTTCAATTATGGTTACATCCAACACGTATTTTCTCCCCGCTGTGCATCACAATGCTGCCGATGCCTTTCCGGATATGCTCTTTTCAGCATTTGTCCGTCAAGATTGTTTCGATTTTATCAATCCGTCGTTGATGTCGGCCGCCTTCAAAAGGCGTTTCCAGCCAGTTTTTCACAATTTCTTTTGTCAGTTCGGTGCCGATGATCCGGCCGCCCATGACCAGAATGTTGGCATTGTTATGGCGCCGGCTCATAATCGCGGAAAACAGGTCATTGCACAGGGCGGCCCTGACGTCGGGAAACCGGTTGGCAGCCATGGCCATTCCCTGACCTGTGCCGCAGATCAGGATGCCCCGCGCAAATGCGCCGGATGATACTTCCCGGGCTACGAGTTGACTGAAGTCCGTGTAATCAACGGAATTTTCATCATCAGGACCGCAATCCTTTACGGTGAAATTCCGACCGGTCAGATAATTCTTGACGAATTCCTTTAGGGCATAGCCGGCATGGTCAGCGCCGATGATGATGGAGGCAGATGATGTCATGGCATGGGCTCCTGTTCCTGATGCGCCGGTCATGCGCCGGTTTTGGCGATTAAATAATCGACAACACTCTGAACCGTGGTGAGTTTTTCCGCGTCTTCATCCGGAACTTCGATGTCCCATTCTTCTTCCATGGTCATGATCAGTTCCACAATGGCCAGGGAATCAGCGCCAAGGTCATCGATCAGGGACGCTTCGGGCACCACTTCACTGGGGTCGATCTTGAGTTTTTCGGCGATGAGTTTTTTGACTTTGTTTTCAATGTTCATAAACGTTTCTCCTTAAAGGTAAGGATTACATGTACATGCCGCCGTTGACATGAATGACCTGGCCGGTAATGTACCGCGCGGCATCGGATGCCAGGAAAACCGCAACTCCCGCGATATCCGCCGGTGATCCGGACCGGGCCAGGGGAATCTGCGAAATAATTTCTGATTTAGCGCCATCGGCCAGGCGGGCGGTCATGTCGGTCTCGATATAACCCGGGGCTATGGCATTGACGGTAATATTGCGGGAGGCCAGTTCCCGGGCTATGGATTTTGTGAAACCGATCATGCCGGCTTTGGCTGCCGCGTAATTGGCCTGGCCGGCATTGCCCGCCACCCCCGCGATGGACGTGATGTTGATGATGCTTCCGGATCGTTGACGGATCATGGCTTTTGCGGCTTCCCTGGTGCAGTAAAAGACCCCGCCGAGGTTGACATTCATCACTTCCTGCCAGTCTTTGACTTTCATACGGATCAGCAGGTTGTCCCGGGTAACGGCGGCGTTGTTGACCAGCACATCGATGCGCTCCGTCTCCGCCAGGATGGTTTTGAAAAACAGGGCGACTTCCTCTTCGGCAGCGACATTGATCTGCATTCCTCTGGGAAGACCGCCGGCTGCGGTGATTCTGGCGGCCGTCTCCTCGCCGGTTTCTTCCGGTCTGCGGTAATTGTAGTAAACCGTTGTTTTTGGACGGGCAAATGCCGCGCAAATCGCTTGTCCGATTCCTCTGGAACCGCCTGTCACCACGATGGTTTGTTGACTGTCGATGGCCATTGATTCGAGATATCGAGGTTGCCGGCCGGTGCGGCGGGAGTGCCGGCGACCCTGTTCACCGGAGATCGCACCGGATAACCGGATCGGGTGCATCCGGCCGGGCATGTTTCTTCATGATGCGAAAAAAATTAAGAAGGCGCGTAACCGGTTTGTATTTATTCGGATTTTTCGATGACACTCCGGCCTTTATACACCCCGCATTCCACGCAGATATGATGCGGGAGCTTGGCTTCTCCGCATTGCGGACATGTGGTGATGGCCGGGGCCGCAATTTTTTGATGGGTCCGGCGCTTGCCTTTTTTTGATTTGGAAATCCTGCTTTTTGGTACCGCCATGATATACTCCTAATTTATTGATATTTAAAATTATTTTTTTAAATAAAACATTTTTGACGTGAAAAACTATTATGCCAATTCCATCAGGTTGTCAAGGGAATTTGCAGAATGTCATAAAAATTCAGCTTGTTTTTATGACAGTTTTACATTATCTTGACAAATTTTTCATTCAGGCCTTACCTTGGCGTTTCCATCTGCTTGAAAGCAAAAAACGATGATCATTTACTTAATCTTACAGATGAACAGTCTGAAAGAAATAATCACAGAATAAGAGGTCTTTACCAATGACGGACAGAATTATCACACGGTTTCCGCCGAGCCCGACGGGATATCTGCACATCGGCGGCGCCCGGACGGCGCTGTTTAACTGGCTCTATGCCCGGCATACCGGGGGAAGATTTGTGCTGCGAATCGAGGATACAGACACCCAGCGTTCCACCCAGGCGTCGGTGGATGCTATTTTCGAGGCATTGGAATGGCTCGGGATCGATTGGGATGAAGGCCCTTATTTTCAGTCTCAGCGCATCGATATTTATCGGGAACATATCCAGCGGCTGGTGGAAACCGGCCATGCCTATTACTGTACCTGTCCGCCGGAGCGGCTGGAGCAGATGCGTAAAAGCGCCATGGAAAGCGGCGGCAAACCCAAATATGACGGCACCTGCCGGGAAAAGGGCTTGGGACCGGGTCCCGGAGCGGTCATCCGTTTCAAGGCTCCCGTGGAAGGGGCAACGGTGGTGGCCGACCGGATCAGGGGGCATATCGTATTTCAGAACAGCGAGCTGGATGATTTCGTGATTTCCCGGGGCGACGGCATGCCCACCTATAATCTGGCGGTGGTGGTGGATGATATCACCATGAAGATCAACACCATTATCCGGGGTGATGATCATATCAGCAACACGCCCAAGCAGATTCAGCTCTATGAAGCGCTGGGGGCCGAAACGCCGGCGTTCGGTCATGTTCCCATGGTGCTGGGGCATGACCGGACCCGCCTGAGCAAGCGGCATGGGGCCATGTCGGTCACCGCTTACCGGGACATGGGATACCACCCGGATGCCATGCTTAATTTTCTGGTCCGGCTGGGATGGTCCCACGGGGACCAGGAATTTTTCACCCGGGATGAACTTATCGAAAAATTCAATCTGGAGCATATCGGCAAATCGGCGGGGGTCTTCAATCCCGAAAAGTTGCTGGCATTGAACGCCGAGCACATCCGCGCCGCATCCGAGGCTTCCCTGGTGCCGCATTTGATGCCGTTTCTTGGAAAAGCGGGTATTAAGGCCGTGCCCAAAGACAAACTCAAGGCCGTGATCAAAACCTTGAAACCCCGCAGCAAGACTTTTGTGGAAATGGCCGATGCCGCCGCATTTTACTTTGCGGAATCCATTGTCTATGAAGAGGCGGCGGCAAAAAAATTTCTCACATTCGCCATTGCCCAACCCCTTGAGCAGATCATCACGGCCCTGGAAAATGCCGACCGTTTTGATGAGCCGACCCTGGAGGCGATTTTTAAGAAGGTTCTCGAGGACTCAGGCCTGAAATTCGGCAAGATCGCTCAGCCCATCCGGGTGGCCCTGACCGGAAAAACCGTCAGTCCCGGTATCTTCGAAATGCTCGAAGTTCTGGGAAAGGCGCAGACGCTATCCCGATTGCGGCAGGCCTTAACTTATGTCGGAACAGGTGGGGCCGAGGAAAAAGGTGCTTAAAAAACGTGGGAAAAATTTGACTTGACATGGGTTTGTTGTTAAATTAAGGACAATTCAAAAATTCAATGAGGGATGGTCTAGTGGCAAGACGGCGGGTTCTGGCCCCGTTAACCTAGGTTCGAATCCTAGTCCCTCAGCCATTTAAGGGCGTGATTATGTGTCGCGCCCTTTTTTTGTCTGTTTATTACGGATCCTTTTCGAAATATTTTGCCGCGATTTTTTTCTTTTCGCGCCTTTTTCCTAGCCGCTCATGGCTGTTTTGATATCCGGCTGTTTTTTATTTGAAAAAAACCGCAAAGCCGTTTATGCTTTTTTTATACCGGACCGTTAACAGTCAATCTGAACGGAGGGACCATGAAGCGTGTCATCTGCATCAGCCTGGGATCCAGCCAATATGATTTTGAATTTGAAACCGAGTTTTTGGGCCAGGATTTTCTGGTCAAGCGGATCGGTACCGACGGAGACCTGCGCAAAGCAGAGGCTCTTCTGGTAAAATGGGATACGGTCGCGGATGCCTTCGGTATCGGCAGCGTCAAATTTCCGTATACCATTGGCCCCCGACGCCTGAGCGACACGCGGCTTAAAATGTTCGAACATATCGGCAGGCGCATCAAGACGCCCATTACCACGGGCGCCGCCCTTCGCAAGGTTTCCTTTGAATGGTCCATTCATCATCTCCAGTATTCCATGGGCGGTTTTTTTTCCAATGCCCGGGTCCTGGTACTCTCCGGCATGATGAATTACAACCTGGCCAAAATTATTTCCGAATACACCGATAATCTTACCTTTGCCGATCCCATCATCGAACACGGCATCCCTAAATTTTTAAATTCCATCAAGGATCTGGAGCGCTACGCCAACGGCGTGCACGAGATTCTAAAGTATACGCCGGTAAAGGGTCTGGCGGGCTCCGCGACCCCCATCAAGAAATGGAACGAATATATTCTGCGCAAGGCCATGCAGAAAAGCTCCATGATCATGGTGCCGTATTATGATTTCGACAAATATATGGAAATCGCGGGCCTGGAAGAACTGGGCCGGAAGACGGTCATCACGTCAACGGTTTACGACGCCCGGGTGGAGTTTCTGCGCAAGCGGGGGGTGGACCTGATCATTGACAACACACCCAAGATATTAGATCGCGTGGTGGGCGTCAACACGCTGGAGGCCATGATCATCGCGGGCCTGGAAAAGCCCAAAGCCGATATTACCGACGACGAACTCATGGAGATCATCAGCGATCAGCACCTGGAGCCCCGGGTGATTTATCCCCAGGGCGAACCCCGCCGGGTGAACCGGTTTGCCTTTGTCATTCATCCCTTGTCCCAAAACGATTTCAAAAAAGATCCCACCGTGGGAATGCTGACGAAAGTGCCGGGGTTCGTGGACACGCTGGAAAAGGTCATGGCCTATTCCCCGCCGTTCATCTATTCCCGGGTCAAGGGAATCAAATCTCCCACGGGCATGGAAGCCGAAGGTTGGCTGATCAGCGTGGGCGGCACGCCCAAGCAGATGCTGGCCCATACGCCGGAATTCACCTACAAGCGGCTGCTCCAGGCCGCGCGCATGTCCAAGCGGCTTGGGGCCCAGATCATGGGCCTGGGAGCGTTCACCAAGGTAGTGGGCGATGCCGGCCTGACCGTGTCCCGCAAGGCCGACATCCCCATTACCACCGGCAATAGTTACAGCGCCTCCGGAGCGTTGTGGGCCGCGGCCGACGCCGTTCGCCGCATGGGTTTAATCAAGATTGAAAAGGGACGCCTTCTGGATGCCAAAGCCATGGTCATGGGCGCTACCGGCTCCATCGGCGCGGTTTGCTCCCGTCTGCTTGCCTTGGTCGTTAATGATCTCTATCTGGTCGGCCGCAACACCGCCAAACTGCTGGCATTGAAAAAATCCATCGAGGATGAATTTCCCGGGTGCCGCATCACGCTGTCCACCTATGCGGATCGATATCTTTCCGAAATGGACATGATCGTTACCACGACATCGGGAGCCGGGAAAAAAGTGCTCGATATCACCAAGGTAAAGCCCGGCTGCGTCATCACCGATGTGGCCCGTCCCCTGGACCTGTCACAAGCGGATGTAGCTAAACGGCCGGATGTTTTGGTGATCGAATCCGGCGAAATAGAACTGCCCGGCAACGTGGAGATGAAAAATATCGGTCTGCCGCCGGGAGTGGCCTATGCCTGTCTGGCGGAAACCATTGTGCTGGCCCTGGAAGGCCGGTTCGAGGTCTTTACCGTGGGTCGCGATATCGAATGGAACAAGGTCAAGGAGATTTATAAGCTGGGGCTCAAGCACGGCATGAAACTGGCCGCCATATCCGGGCATAAAGGTGTTTATACGGATGAAGACATCCGGAAGGTCCGGGAACTGGCCCTCAAAGCTAGGGCCAAGGCGGCATCCATAGAAAAAATCGAAACACCGGCTGCTGCCGAAACCGGCCCAAAAACCGCTTCCCGTTCCGGGCCTTTAAAAAAATCCCCATTGAAAAAGGCGCCGGAGCAAACGGCCGGTGAGCCGCCGGCAAGGGGAAAAAAGACCACCGGAGCTTCAAAAAGAGGCAGCAGGCGCACCACAACTTCAGAAGCAAAAAAGAAAACAACTAAAAGTTTTTGAAATTTACCGGTGATATCTTCCGGTCGCCTGCCTCGATTTCTTTGATCATCCGGATAATTTTGTCGTTAACGGGCGTGGGTATGCCATATTGCTTTCCTTTGGCCGAAATATAACCGTTCAGATAGTCAATTTCCGTGGGCTTGCCGCGTTCCAGTGATTGCAAACTCGATGATTTCAGGCGGCGATATTTCAACCCAAGCAGCCTGATCAGCAAATGTCGACGAAATTGCGCCAACATCCCGTTACCGGCCATGAATTGATAATAGTTGAGTCGTCCGCCGATGGTTTCGACATGCAGATCCATTGCATCCGCCACCGCCATGGCCTCGCACATGATATCAATAAAAATATTCCTGATTTTCCGGTCTGCCAGCATTTGCCCCATATACAGACCGCACACGGCGCCAAGAGAGGTAATGCACGAATTGACAATGAGCTTGGCGTAAAGACTTCCCATCAAATTTTGGGAGATGTTGACGGGCACTACGGTGCTGAGAACCTTTTTAATGATGTCCAGCGTTGGATCTTTGCTCCCATCGATGGTTCCAATCGTAAATGCGCCTGTGGATGTCATTTCCAGTTCGCCGGGAGAATGCATTGTGGCGCCCCATTCCACCACGCATCCGATTGTCCGATCTTTGCCGACGATTTCAGCGATGGCTTCCTCACAGATGCCATTTTGCAGCGAAACCACGCGTGCATTTTCGTGTATCAGCGGCAACAGGGCTTTTAAGGCAGGCATCATATCGGTGGTCTTGGTTGCCAGCAAAAAAAGATCATAATCGGCATTTGCCTCCTTGATTTCAGTGACCGTCGGCATTGTCACCCAGTGCTCGCCGCGCGCTCCGAAAACATGAAGGCCTTTTTCCCTTATACAACTGGCCAACTCGCCGTACTTGCAAATAAGCGTTACATCATAGCCGGCCTGTTTGATAAAAGCGGCGGTAATGCCGCCAATGGCGCCGGCTCCGATGACCAAAATACGCGGATTTTCCCAGGACATAGCCCCCCCTGCAAGTGTTGATGAATCTATCTATTTGGTTTTTCAGATTATTACCGATTGACGGTTTGACGTATTACTGGTGCCCCCGGCAGGAATCGGACCTGCGGCACATGGATTAGGAATCCATTGCTCTATCCACTGAGCTACGGGGGCAACTGACTATATTGAGATTCCAGAAAGTGGTTTTTTCCCCAAGGTAATGGCAGGCTTTGCCCGGAAAAAATTTTTTTTAACCAACCCGTCGCCGAATTGCAAGTCTTGTTTTGCCGGCCTTTGACAACAATTAGCGGACGCAGAAGAAAAAAATGGATGGAATCAGCGTACAAAAACCCGCTGTCCCGGGTGGATGATGCTGTTTTTGCTCAGGTTGTTGATCCGGAAAAAGTCAGTTAGCCTCATGTTGTAGCGCCGGGCGATAAGATAGGGGGAATCGCCCGCTCGCACATTGTAGATTTCATATCCATCGGATGAACCAGCGGGAATCTTCAGGGTCTGGCCGATATTGAGATGGGCGGTGGTCAGGCCGTTTATCTGTTGAATTTTTTTTGTGGTGGTGCTGTATCGTTTTGCCAAGGTCCAGAGGGAGTCGCCCCGCCTCACCTCATAGGTGATAACCTTCGGCTCCCGATCATGGTAGGCGGCTGCCGCTCCGGTCTGGGGGACTTTGAGCATGGTGCCGGCAACAATGAAATTGGTGCGATGGATGTTGTTGACGGATGCGAGAGCCTCAACGCTTGTCTGGTAACGGCGCGCAATGGTGGAAAGCGTTTCGCCGGGCCGTACCCGGTGATGCGTGACGCCGGAAAAGGTCTGGGCAATCTCTTCTTTAATATTATCAATGCCGGCTACAATCAATGATTCGGTTCCGGGAGGGATTTTTAACGCATATTCTTCGTTCGGCAGACGCTTGTACCGGAGTTCCGGGTTAAGATCGGCCAGTTGTTTTTCGGAAGCGTCTATGATTTCAGCAATATGTTTCAAATGAATCGATCGGGAAACCAGAACCGTATCGAAAACAATCGGGGGGTCCACGGTGATATTGGCCATATCGTATTGTTCCATGTTGCTTAAAATATGCATGGTTGCCAGAAATTTGGGAACATATCGGGCCGTTTCATTGGGCAGTTTGCGGTAAAGATCCCAGAAATCATCCAGATAATTGATATTTTGATTCCGGATCGTTCGCAGCACGCGGCCTTCGCCGCAATTATAAGCGGCCAGCACTGTCATCCAGTCGCCGAAAATATTATGTAATTCTTTGAGATATTCAATGGCCGCCAGCGTTGCTTTATAGGGATCAAGCCGTTCATCAATATGAAGATTGCGTTTGAGGCCGAATTTATAGCCGGTGGATGGTATGAACTGCCAGAGTCCCAGCGCCCGTGCCGGGGATAACGCTCTGGTTTGAAACCCACTTTCAATCAGAGGCAGCCAGGAAAGATCTTCCGGGAGACCGGCTTTTTTGATTTCGTCGAGAATAAATGACCGATACCGTCCGGAACGGATATAGGAATTGATAAAAAATTCCCGTCCCCTTCCTTTGGTGAAAAAATCAATTTCTTTTTGAACATCCTCATTAATGATCATCGGAATGGCGTTATGGTTGCCTTTTGCCGTAAAATGCCGGGATGCATAAATTTCCAGGATGCGCTTTGAAATCATAAACCGAAGATCATCCTTCTGCTGGGTCAGCTTCGGAAGGTCAACGGAATCCGACTCAATAATCAGATCATAAGCGTCATCTAAGGCATGGAGAGCGTTTTCCAGTTCGCCCTGCTGCCAGAAGTCTTGGGACGACTGATAATGATAAAGCGCCTCGTCAAGTTTTGCCTGAACAATAGAGGCGGCGCTGTCATCAAAAATGAGCGCTTCGCACTCTTCATCAGGGGGCTCCTCATGGGGTATCGGGGTTAAACAGGCGATGTCGCTGGCTTCCACGTCAAGCGGCTGAAACAGATCGTCGTCGGATGCAGTGTGGCGCCCGTCCCCCGGAGGAAGGGTTGACGTTTCGGGTGAAACGGCGGTATGCGCTAAATCGTCGGTGGGTTTGACATGATTGGCGCAACCGATCATCGGAAGTATTAATAATATATAAAGGATAAGAGGGAGGGCATCATGGCGCGGGCTGCAGTTTATCATGTGGTTCCTTTGGTTCCTGTTTAACGGTTTTGAAATCATCTGGTTCCGCCGTTTGATAAGCTCGTCCATTAGTCAATTTAAGATGGTATGCATTGAAAATGCTTGCGAAAAAAAGATGAGCTCTCCAAAATTTGGGCTTAATATAAAGAAAACGGGTTTTGGTGTCAAGCATTTATGGGGCGTCCGCCTTCGTGAGAAGACAACGGCCGGTCGTTATCATCATCCGGGGCACGATCGATCCCAATGAATCCTGATGAAAACCACGAAAAAGTTAACATTTTTTTAAATTAAAAATTGACAACGGTAAAAATATATGATTATTGAAAAAACTTTAATCACAGGCGTAATTAAGATTTTTCTTGCATCGGGTTGCGCAGGTTGGTAAAAGGAAAAGTTATTTTGCGGCGGTGCCGCATTAAAGAGTGGTTAATGGTTGTTGGTTGAAAAATGCATCACCGAACAACGCAGTTCAGCTGAGATGGAAACGCCCAGTTAATTGATCAGCCAGCGTAGCTCAGTTGGTAGAGCTACTGATTTGTAATCAGTTGGCCGGGGGTTCGAGTCCCTCCGCTGGCTCCAATATTTGGTGGGGTTCCCGAGCGGCCAAAGGGAGCAGACTGTAAATCTGCCGGCGAAGCCTTCGGAGGTTCGAATCCTCCCCCCACCACCATTCTGATTAAGTTGAATGTAGGAGGTTCCGAAAATATCGGAATCACAGGTACTACATGGCAGACTCACATCGGATCTTTTATTGTGGGAAATTGAGGTGTCTTGTTGTTTTGGTGCAATATAATCGGTGGTAACCGGTAGTCACGTTTCCGGTGCATGGCCAAAAGCGGGAGTAGCTCAGTTGGTAGAGCTTCAGCCTTCCAAGCTGGTTGTCGCGAGT
>CAZRES010000028.1:0-27153 GCA_964598885.1 uncultured Desulfobacteraceae bacterium
CCGGCGTGATGATCGGCAAGCGCTGGATGCACAAGGTCACCATGTCGGCCGTCCAGTGGCTGACAGGGATTCTTCTGCTATGCATTGCCCTTGCTTTGAGCACAGGTATCATTTAATGCACAGTGTACTGCTATCCAAAAAGATCTTAATTTTTACGCCAGATGGCATAATATCAATATATTGCAATGAAAAATCAGATTTTCCGGTTTGAGATTGAAATGTTAGAAACCATGCAGCCCATATCTGAATGCAGAGCGTTTTCACTGGTGCTGACACGTGTTTTTGCCTTCAACTCTGTTTCAGAGCCTTGCTTTTTAATCCGGAAACAAAATAAAATCTCTCTTCCCTGCAGGCGGAGAAATTGTAATTATAACTTTAATCCCGAAAAGAATAAAATTTAATGTTAATTGATATTGATCCAAGATTTAAAAAATTCTATAAGCGGATTCTATCCCAAATAATCCCGATCCACAGATATGTGCATGCAAAACGGCTTGCAAAGGATGTGCAATCCAACATCCGGTGGATCATACGCCCAGAGTTCCATGCTTCAAAAGATGAACTGGTGGTTCTATGCACAGTACGAAACGGCGCAGATTATTTGCGGGGTTTTGCGGAACATCACCTTAAACTGGGAGCAAAACACCTTGTTTTTCTCGACAACGGCTCAACCGATGGGACAGCAGACCTTGCCAAAAGTTTTGGAAACAGGGTCACCATCGTTCGATGCGATCTCCCTTACAGACAATATCAAACCAGCCTGAAACTCTGGTTGTCGAATCGATTCGGGCAGGGGTGCTGGTGCCTTGTTGCCGATATTGACGAACGATTCGACTTTCCATTTTCAGATAGAATCAGACTTACAGATTTCCTCCGGTATCTCAATTCATACAATTACTCAGGCGTGCTCACGCCCATGGTTGATCTTTTCTCAGATGGACCAATATCCACCTGGCCGGAATCAGGCAATGTTGAAGACGAATGCATCTGGTTCGATCATTCAGCCCGTCTGTCGGTTCCAATTGAGCCCATTAGTCAGTGGCTGGCCGGTAATCGGTATGCATCAAAAGACTTGAGAATACTCATTGGAGGGATACGAAAGGAATTTTTCGAAGTGGGAAGACCGATGACCAAACAGGCTCTTCTTTTCCCCTCTCGCGGTGCCGTTTCGATTACGCCTCACTGGACGATCCGTGCCAGTTTTGCAGACGTAAGCTGCGCGCTGTTACACTATCCTTTCAACAGGAATTTTTATGAACGTTGTGTTGAAATAGTAAAAAGGAACAGCCATTGGAAGAACTCCCGGGAATATCGCATCTACCTTTCCAAATTAACCGCAGCTGGTGGCGGATTTACCTTCAAGAAGCATACTGCAAACCGATTTGAAAATGTCAACCAATTGATCGGCGATAGACATTTGGTGGTATCAGAAACCTACCGGCATTATGTGAAAAGATTACAAAAAAGGCGTAGAAATGAAGGCACGGCTTAAAAGGGTAATCGTAAACCCTTTCACAGTGAACATCAAAGACAGACTGGAATGGCTGGCGTACCAGATCGCCGGCAAATCTATTGACGGTTTTGTCAAGAATGTGAAAAAACTGCAAGCCATCAGTATTAAAGATGGAATTGCCCAGCCGGGAAACGTTATCTCTCTAGGGTCTCCTGAACGGATCACCACAAAAACTGATGCCAATGAGCAATTACTCTACTTCACATCAGCCAGTTTCACAAATGGAGGAGAGTCGCTGGTATTTCATAGCGATCGTACCGGACATCCCAACATATTTATTCGAAATCTCCAGAACGGGAAGGTAAAACAGATCAGTGACAACACAGGCGGGATCTTGAAATCGTATGTTTATTTTGACGGCACTCCCTATCGTGGGTTAAGCAAAACAAGCCCCTGCTTACATCAATCCAGTGGGACGATATATTATATTCAAGGTAGAATCATCTTCAAGGCTTCAAGCGAAGGCCACCGTGAGGCGCTTGCAGAACTCCCCGATGGGCAAATGACGGCTTACACGGATATCTCCGCAGATGGAAAACTTCTCTGTATCCCAACTGTTGACGAACGCGCGCTGGGTGGGAAAAGACAATTCCGGAGCCGTCCGACCTTTAATATTGACCAACGCGTTCGCCGCGAAAGGTTAAATTCATACCTGCGCATCTACGACACCGACAGCGGAAAAGAAATCGCAACTGAGGTCGTCCCCAGGGCATGGGTAACACATGTTCAATTCTCGCCTGCGAACAACAACTTGATCCTTTACAACAACGAATGGGCTTCTCTGAGCGGTGTACGGCGTATGTGGCTTTACGATGGAAAATACCATTTCCAATTGCGCAATGAATCAGAAACCCGAAACGCAAATGACTGGGTATGTCATGAAATATGGTCGCAAGATGGTGATTCAATCGTCTATCACGGAAAAGATACAAACGGAAGGCACTTTATCGGCAAGGTAATTCCTCGTAATGGAGAGATCGTTGAACTCCCCCTGCTCTGTGGATGGAAACAATATGGTCACTATAACCTGATCGAGCCCAGCACCTTGGTTACAGACGGACATTTCCGCTCACCTCATCCCAAACTTACATTGAATTGTCCCTGGCTTTGTCGGGTGAATGTTGACTGGGAAAATCGCAAAATGACATGGATTCCTCTCACCGCCCACCTCTCCAGTTGGACTTCGCAAGATGCGCATCCCCATCCGATTATTGATTCAGCCTCGAAATACGTTTACTTCAACTCAGACCGGGAGGGAAAACTGGCGATATATCGCATCCCACTAAACACTATCAACCAGCGCCTCCTTGCGTCCACGAACGGACCGAATATTTTATAACCGTGTCTGATGCAACCTGCAGATTCATTTTTAATTAAAACTATTGATAATTATTTATAACATGATATCGTAGTAAAATCGAATCACTTCACTGCCGAAAAGAACCCATAAGAAATGCCTGATGCACAGATACGGAGATTATTATGCGTTGCTTTTCTCTTTTCTATTTTTTCTGCTGCCTCTTTACCGGTTTTATTTTAACCGCATCATCCTGGGCCGGTCCGGTAAAACTCAACCCCGAGCTGGTTTCCGGCGGGCAGATCGAAGATTTTTTTATGATCAGCCCGGACAGCCATTGGGTTGTCTATAAAGCCGATCAGGAGAGAGAAGGGATTGTTGAGCTCTTCAGCGTTCCCGTAGACGGCGGCACAGCGGTCAAGCTCAATCCTGAACTTGTCGCTTGCGGATCCGTTTATGGTTTTGGAATCAGTTCAGACAGCACCCATGTGGTTTATCGGGCCATGCAAGAGACAACCGAGCATTATGAACTCTTCAGCGTTCCCATAGGCGGCGGCACAACGGTCAAGCTGAACTCCGCTCTGCCTCCCGGCGGAATTGTATGGGAACATGGCATCAGTCCGGACGGCAATCGTGTGGTCTATCGGGCCGAGCAGGAAACCGACAATGTCTTTGAGCTCTACAGCGTCCCCATCACCGGGGGAACACCCGTTAAACTCAATGCCGAATTGGTAACAGGCGGCAATGTCAGTGCAGCTTTTTCTTTCAGCTCCGACAGCAGCAGAGTTGTTTACAAAGCCGATCAGGAAACCGACAATGTCTTTGAACTCTACAGCGTCCCCATCACCGGCGGAACACCCGTCAAACTCAATGCCGATTTAGTTGCCGGCGGCGATGTCAACTTGTTCCGTATCAGTAAGGACGGTTCCCGTGTCGTCTATATCGCCGATCAGGAAGCAGACAATGTCTCTGAGCTCTTCAGCGTTCCCATAACCGGAGGAACACCCGTCAAGCTCAATGGTGTTTTAGTTGCCGGGGGAAATGTCAATCCGAACTTCATTCTCAGCGATGACAGTAACTGGGTTGTCTACAGGGCCGATCAGGAGACCGATAGTGTCTTTGAACTCTACAGTGTCCCCATAACCGGCGGAATACCCGTCAAACTCAATGCCGATTTAGTCGCTGGCGGCGATGTTTTTTCAGAATATTATGCCATCAGCCCCGACAGCAGCAGAGTCGTTTACCGGGCCGATCAGGAGACCGACGGAGTTGATGAGCTCTATAGCGTCCCCATCACCGGCGGAACGCCTGTCAAGCTCAATGCCGATTTAGTTGCCGGCGGAAATGTTCATATGCTCTTCTTCTTCAGCCCCGACAGTACCAGAGTCGTCTACCGGGCCGACCAGGAAACCGACAATGTCTTTGAACTCTACAGCGTCCCCATCACCGGTGGAACACCCGTCAAACTCAATGCCGAATTAACGGCAAGTGGAAACGTGGCTTATTTTTTTGAAATCAGTCCAGACGGCAGAAGGGTTGTTTACACGGCAAAACCAACAGCAGTCGGGTCTTATGAACTTTTCAGCGTTCCCATCACCGGCGGAACGTCCGTCAAACTCAATGCCGACCTGGCGCCGGGTGGAGACGTGGCCTCACGTTTCAGGATCAGTACAGACTGCAGCAAAGTTGTCTACAGAGCCGATCAGGAGACCGTCGGTGTTTTTGAACTCTTCAGCCAAAATCTTGCTCCAAGGCTCTATTATCCGCATATCGGCGGCTCATTGTGGACGACGGAAATCGCCGTTATCAATACTCATGCTTCCAGCATGTTAACGGGAATATTAATGGCCTATAATGATACCGGAGAGGCCGTATCCGCGGGAGAAACCATTTCCCTGCAACCCCGCGGCCGCAGGGAAATTAATGTGGAAGAATATTTTCCCGGCGCCACCTATGCGATATTTACCGGGGATCTGTTTGATCACATGCGTGGTTATACCAAGTTCGCCAATTCCGAAAAATACCGGGTTGCCGTTCCCGCCGTGGATCACATCAACCGCGGCAATATCCATATTCCTCATGTGGCCTCAGACAGCAACTGGTGGACCGGCATTTCACTGGTAAATACGACCCCTTTATCCAGGACCATCACCATCGTCTGCAGTAACGGCACTTCCTTCACCAGAAACCTTGAACCATTCGAACATCAGGCATTCACGTTTGCCGCTGCCCTGGGCGGCCCGCAGCCCGACATTGCCTCCGCGGAAATTCAAAACGCCGGCGGGATTATCGGTCTGGAGTTATTCGGGCACAAAAAGGAGCCCCAACTCAGCGGCGTTCTTCTGCGGGACCAGACCGAAGAGATGCTCTATTTTCCGCACGCAGCCAGTAATGACCTGTGGTGGACCGGCATATGCGCCTACAATCCGAACGATGCGGAAGTGAGCCTGGAAATAACATCCTACAGTGACGCCGGGGATATTTTAAGCACGGATAACAAAACTATACTGCCGGGCGGCAAATACATCGGTCCTTTCCGGAATCTGGATCTGGATGAAAATTCAGCCTGGTTTGAAATAACAGCAGATGCTCCGATAACCGGATTCGAACTTTTCGGCAGAAAAAACGGAAGCATGCTGGCGGGTTTTACGGCTGTTGGTATCAAACATACCACAGGCATTTTTCCCAAAATTGAAACCGACGGCTGGACCGGAATCGCTTTTGTCAATACGGGTTCGGCCACCGCCGTGGTCACCCTGCGCGCCTACAACAATTCGGGAATACGGATTGCCGAAGAGCCGATAACGGTTTGTCCCAATTGCAAAAAAGTGGGTTGGCCGGAAGAATTGTTTATCGACGATATTTCCGGGGCTTCCTATCTGACCTACTCCTCAACCCAGGCCGTGGTCGGATTTCAGCTCAACGGCTCTTCCAACGGCATGATGCTGGATGGACTGCCTGGAATGTAAACAAATAAGTTTACAATGCACAACCTTAAATCTTAGTTTGCCGGGTTGCATTGGTTAGTGATCCGAAACGGATTTCTGCATCGCGGCCATGCGATCCAAAAAGAGTTCAGGCGTCAGAGAATCCACCAGACGCAGATCGGTGCGCTCCTTGCCGCTTGCATCCAGAAAAATAATGGTTGGAACGCCCACGACGCCGTATTGTTGAAAAAATTTTTCGTGAAGCGGGTCGCCGCCACTGGTTACGTCGATCTTGATCATAACGAAATCTTGAAACGCCTGTCGGATTACGTCGACATGTTGAAAGGTCGTGTTCTCCAGTTCCCTGCATGGTGCGCACCATTCCGCGTAAATATCGATGATGACCGGTTTCCCCTGTTCGCTGGCCCGGCGCAGAGTTTGTTCCGAATAGGTCTGCCAATCAATTCCCGGCCTGTCCATAACCCAGGCGGTTATCCAGAATGTCGCCAAGATCAGACAGAGTGCACCCACAATGATTTTCAACCAAGAAAAAGCTTTAAACCCTGCCTGGTTTTTATCCAGCCATCCCAGATGAAAGCCGGCGCCCAGAACCACGACGACCGGTAATAAGACTTTCATGCCTTCGGGTAAAACCGGCCGGATAAAATAAGCCCCCATCCCCACCAAGACCCAGCCCATCGCATGGCGCACCCATATCATCCATCCTCCGGCGCTCGGCATCCGCTGCAATTGGCCGGAAAAAAGCGCCAGCACAAAAAGGGGGAGCCCCAGACCAAGGCTGAGAATAAAAAAAATCAGAAAACCGAGCCAGGGATTGCCCATGGCAGCGACCCATGTAAACAGCCCCAGCACAAACGGACCGATGCAGGGAGCGGCTACGACGCCTAACGTAAACCCCATGAACAGGCTGCCGAAATAACCCGAATAGGACCTGCCGGCGGCCTGGGTCAGGAAGCCGGGAAGGCGCAGTTCCCAAAATCCAAAAAGGCTCGTGGCAAACAGTACCAAGATACCGGCCACTGCGGTCAGCACGATGGGGTTTTGCAGCACGGCCCCCATTAATCCGCCGGTAAGTGCAGCCACAACTCCCAGCGTCGAATTGGTTATGGCAAGCCCCATCAAATAACATATGCCATGGAGAATCAACTTGATCTGGCTGGGTTTGCCTCGAGCTGTCCGCCCTCCGAAAAATGAAACCGTAATTGGAATCATGGGATAAACGCATGGCGTCAGATTCAGCGCCAAGCCGCCAGCAAAAATGCCCAGCAACGTCCAAACCATGGCCCACCCCTTAACGGATCGTACACCGATCGCACTAAGTTCCGTCTGAACCGGTTCCGTCGCCGAAGGACTGCTTGCAATCGGCAGTCCCTTTTCCTGCCATTCTGGAAAACCATATGGGTATCGATAAACATTTTTGTAGCCCATTGATACGGCCGCCCGGGCCGCCGAGTCGCTGCGAACTCGTGCCAAACCGTGTCCATAAAAAACCAGCTTACGATCCTTGTTCGACCCCAAAAAAGCCTTCATCTCCCCGGCCTTGCGCCAACGGGCCCACCATGTGGGTTTCATGGGAAAATTGAGCGCTCCAGAGATGTGCCCGTTAAGGTATTCCCACGGCTGACGGGTATCGACCAGCAATAGTCCTGAAGCATCTTGACGATAGTGATCGGCAAGTTTCTCGGTAGAGAGAAGGTTGTAACCTCCGGCTTCGGCTTCGATCACCATATCTTTCCAAGCGACCTGGCTGGGCGCAGCATGACGATTGGCGTGCCGGACTAAAACAACGGCCGTTAGCACGGCCATAAGCACTAGAAAAACAGATATTCTTTTTTTCATGTCTGATGTATTGGATTAAGTTATAAATTTTCGGATAAAAAGGTTTCCATCTGGCTCTTATCTGTAGCCACTCCAAGGGGGACCCACTCTTTATTGAAAAGAACGTTGGTCGATCCCTTGAATTCGAGGGCATATGGTTGGGCCTCTTCCGAATTCAGGGTGTATATTTTCACATCCAGTTTCCCATCGAATTTTTCCTTCATATCCTTGGCTACGCCTATAGCCTTTTTGCAGGAGACTCAGCCTGGATTGCCGCTGTGAAACACAACCAACTCTTTCATTGTTCATATCCTTTCAATTGAGTCATTGGTTATCATTTTTGATGCTGATAATGGCCTCATAGGACATTATCCGGATTTCCCGCCCCTTCCCCATAACGGATCATCGCCGAACCGTTCAAACCACCATTGTTCCGGCGACAATTGCTTTTTAACCGTTTCTTCGGAAAACGAATATTCGTACTGGCGGCAATATTCCATAAGAACTTCATTGGCGGCGATGATTTTACGCGTCATTTCAGCGCAATTTTCCGGATCATCGGTGCATTTATCCGGATGCCATTTATCCAGTAGCGTGTGGTAGCCGGACTTGATTTCGGCCAGGGTGGCTGTCTCCGGAAGCCCCAGCAGTTTTCGCGCCGCGGTGATTTCCTCATATTTCGTCATTGCTCATCCGATCGGTGTTGCTGTTTTTCGAGTTTTGAAAGCATAAATCTCGCTCCCCGGCGGGATAAGCCGAGTTTTTCCGCGATAAAATTTTCATCCAGGGGGCCATGTGTTTTCAATTGCACCGCTACCTCTGTCTCCAGTTCCTCAAGCCAATCCTCAAAAAGCACCAGCAACTCCGGATCGGCGATCGCCTTCAATTGTTTTGATCGAGCCACCTTATCCACCAACGTCTGGCACATCTGCGTCGGGTCGACACCTTCGCCCATGCATTCGGCCAGTCACAAATTAACCAGGCCCGAAATTTTATCCCCTTCGGCTTTCCCGATCAGATTAAGCAAATAGCGCTCGCGCGCGTCACTATCTAAATCCGCCAGCAGCCTTTCCAGAACTGCGGTGATTTCGGCCAGGGCATCTTCAGGGTTCATGCCGGAAATGGTTTCAAAAAGCACATCCATAAGAGTCGATAAGCCTCCGTTGCATTTAAAAGGTTTTTCTTGCCGCCAAAAGATCATCCGCCACATCACTTAAGATGGCCAGTACATCTAAAATTCTTATATCCGCCAATTCATAGTAAATAAAAGGTCCTTCACGTTCCACCTTAACCAGCAGCGAGCGTCTCAGTTCCTTCAAATGATGCGATACCAGCGGCTGAGACAAGTCCAGCTCTTCAACGATGGCGGAAACCGACTTTCTGCCGCAACTGATGAGCAACAGTATCTTCACCCGATTGGCGTCGGATAAGCTTTTGCCTAAAAAGGCGGCGCTTTGAATCTGGTTGTCATTCAGTCGACACGGCTCCATAATTTGGCTGGTCACTTTTACCGCGGGTCTTGAAATTCGGTTCCCGTTTTGACTTGAAATGTTGCTTTCCGTTTTTTGCATATAAACGGCCATCCTCGCCGCATCACGCACTATTTTGATGTTTACAAAGACAAAAAAATAAATTATGCCATCAACAATGCTATAATAACAAATAAGTTTCCATTTATATGTTTGTTATGACTTCTGTCAACCCAATTTAATAATATTTTGAAATCATATAGCCAAGGAAAGCAACATGACCCAGCGCTTTGATGGTTTTGCCGACACATACGATCAATGGTATGATACAGAGAAGGGAAAAGCCATATTTGACGCGGAATTAAAATGCCTTAAACTGGTGTGCGACCGTCTGACGGGCCGCTGGCTGGAGGTGGGGGTGGGCACGGGCCGGTTTGCTGCCAGCCTCGGCATTGCCATGGGAATTGATCCCTCATCAAAAATGCGCGCCATCGCAGCCGGTCGCGGAATCACGACCCGTTCAGGAATCGCGGAAGCCATCCCCTTCCCGCCCGCGTCCTTTGACGGGGTTCTTATGGCCTTAACGCTATGTTTCACGACAAATCCGCAACAGGCGTTGACAGAATGCCGCCGTATCCTGCGGCCCGAGGGTCGGCTGCTTCTCGGGATCGTGCCGGCCGACAGCCCCTGGGGGAAACATTATATGGAAAAAGCCGCCAAGGGACATCCCATCTATTCTCACGCCCGTTTCAGCACCGCAGCTGAAATCCTGGAAATGGCCGACAGCGCCGGGTTTATCCTTGCCCATGCGGCAAGCGCTCTTTTCTGGAAACCGGATGAATCACCTTCAGAGCCCATGCGTGTTGAAAAAGGAATGGTCAAGGAAGCCGGTTTTCTCGGATTGCTTTTCAACGCCGTCTGACCCGCGGCGGGAATTTCTTCATTCCGGAAACAAAAGGCCCGCCGTTTTTCCCCATGTATTTGGTTGACCTCCTTTTTTCCATGAAATAATATAGTTAGCAGATCCATTTTGCAAACACATCTCAAATTCACGTGCCCATGAGGTGCAAAACGGGAGCTCACCCCCAAAGCAAAGGAGGCAAACCAATGGAAATCAAAAAAATATTGTGGCCCACGGATTTATCGCCGAATGCCGTCAAGGCGCTTCCCTATGTGATCAGCACGGCTGAAAAATATCAGGCGGAAATCCATATTTTATACGTGTTGAAAGAATATGTCGAATTCGGCGCGGCTTATGGGGATACGGATCCCCAGGCCGACTACGAACGCATGCGGCAGTGGGAAAAAGAGACCGCCGAAAAACGACTTGATGAACTCTGCGAAAAGTTTCTTTCCAGCTGCCCGCTTTTTTTCCGGCACATAAGTGTGGGCAACCCTTCAAAAAAAATTCTGGAATTTGCCAAAAAGATCGATGCGGACATCGTTATCATGGCCAGCCAGGGAACCGAAAGCCATTTTGATTTCGGCAGTGTTGCGGAACGGGTATTGAAATGTTCGACAGCCCCGGTAATGATGGTGCCGGTCTAGTAAAGGGAAAACCATTAAAATATTCCATGGGCTTCTGGATCAACGTCACGGCGTTTATTTGAAATGACGCGGTTGAAAAATCACGGAAAGCAAAAAATGAAAAAAACAATCCAACGCGTCTTTTTTATTTTGCTTGTCATCGGAGTTATTGTTTCCGCGGTTCTGTTGGTCCGCCATCGGAAATCCGAACTGGCAAACCTTGCGCCGCCCGACATCCGGCCCGTTCCCGTGCAGATCAAAACCGTGGAAACGGGCCGTCTTCCGATAATGGAGCATTATCTCGGCACCATCGCGCCGGTGGCGGAAGCGGTCCTGTCCGCCCAGACCACCGGTTATATTGTCGCCATGCATAAGGACGTGGGAGACCGGGTGACCGCCGGAGAACCGGCCGCGCAAATCGATAACCGGCTGGCAGTCCGCCGGAAAAACGCATTGGCTGCCGAACTGGCCGGGGCGCGGGAAGATGTGAAAATCAAAAAAATAATCCGGGACCGCCGGCAGCAGCTGGTTGCGGATAAAGCCGTCTCCAAAGAATCGTTTGATCAGGCCGTTCTGGACTACGCGCTGGCCGTATCCCGGGTACAGCGACTGGAGCAGGAGATTGAAGCCGCCGCCGTTTCCCTGTCCTTTGTCAGCATCCAGTCCTTTTTTGACGGGGTGGTTACCGAGCGCATGAAAGATCCCGGCGATCTGGTGATGCCCGGAACGCCCGTATACAAGGTGGAAGACACCCGCCAGGGATACAAAATTATGGTTCACCTTCCCCCGGAAGTTGCCGCTGCTGTATTCCCGGATGCGCCCCTGCGGTTGATTTCCGGAAAAAACGTTATGGATGCGACGGTTTACCGGGTTCATCCGTCCATCACTAACGGGAATCTGGCCGCCCTGGAAATCCGAATGCGGCAACGGCCGTTTAAACTGCCCAGCTACGCCACGGTGGGGGTTGACCTGGTTACCGGGGTTTCGGAAGGGTTTCTGGTGGATGCAGACTGCATCCTTGAGCAGGAAACCGGGGCGCTTGTTTTTGAAATTCAGGACAATGAACAGGGCAATAAAACGGTTCGACCGGTGCCTGTGGAAGTGTTGGGGCGGCATCAGGATCAAGCCATTGTGCAAGGAGATGTATCCTCCGGCATGATGCTGGCGGCGGGTGCTGAATCCATGCTTCTGCAGTTGAGCCGGCACGGGCGCGTGGCGCCGATTTCCGGAAAAACCCAATGAATTTTATCGCCGCTTACCTTAAACGCCCCCATGCGGTCACCGCCCTGATTCTGCTGGGAGTGGCATTCGGTTTTATCGGGTTTACAACCCTGCCCTTAAATCTTTTTCCGGATGCCAATTATCCCCAGGTATCCATCCTTTTGATCTGGCCCGGCGCGTCCGCCGAAGATGTGGCGGATAAAATTTCCCGGCAGGTGGAAAAGGAAATGGCCTCCTTAAACCATGCCCGGACCGTCAAATCCACGGTGCGGGACGAAACCGCGGCGGTCAAGGTGGAATTTGATTACGTCAAAAGTCTGGATGCGGCGGTGTCGGATGTAAACGCCGCTTTAAACCGCATCATGCCGACCCTGCCCGTCCAGATGCTCCCCCCGCGAATTTTCCGGATCAGCGATGCCACGGCCCCGGTGCAGACCCTGGCCGTGTATCCGAAGCCGGATTCCCTGCTCACCCTGTCAAAGGTGCGGCAGTTGTGCGACAATGAAATCCAGGAAGCGTTTTTGCGGGTCCGCGGTATTGCCGATGCCGAGGTGTTCGGCGGCTATGTGCCGGAAATCCGTTTGAATATCGACCGGGACCGGCTGGCCCGATACGGGTTTTCCATTGATCAGGTGGTTTCGGCCATATCCGCCCAGAACCGCAACATTCCCTCCGGGATGATGATCCGGAAAACCGATGAACTCATGATCAAGATTCAGGGGGAACGGGCCCGGCGGCATGAACTCGCGGATATCGTCATCGGTCAAAATCCGGGGGGCGGGGCGGTGTATCTGAACGATATTGCCGCTATCGAAACCACCCATCAGCAGCGGCGGTCTTTTTTTCGCGGAAACGGACGACCGGCCATGGGAATCAACCTGCTCCGGGCCGAAGGCGGGCATGTCACCACCGCCCTGGCCGCCATTGACCATGCGCTGCCGGATATCCGCGCGGCGTTTCCCGATCTTGCATTTGAGGTGGTGGACACCCAGGGCGAGCTCATTAACACATCGGTTTCCAATCTGGTGACCGCGCTCCGTGACGCCGTGATTTTGACGGTGGCGGTGATTTTTCTACTGATTGCCCGGGTACGGACCACGTTTCTGGCCGCCGTATCCATTCCGTTTACGTTTCTGCTGACCTTTGCCGGCATGAAGCTCATCAATTATGAACTCAATATCGTCACCATGACGGCCATTATTCTGGCTGTGGGGCTGCTGGTGGATGATGCCATTGTGGTGATTGAAAACATCGATCGCCATGTCACGCCGGGCGACAAATCCCTGTTTCAGTCTTCTCTGGACGGCACCAAAGAAATTTTTCCGGCTGATTTCGCGGGAACCGCCACCACGCTGATGGTGCTGCTGCCGATTATGTTTGTGAGCGGCTATGCCCAGAAAATTCTCCGGCCCCTGACCCTGGTGCTGTCGATGGCCCTTTTGGCCTCATTTATCATATCGGTTACCGTGATTCCCCTGCTGGCTCCGAAGCTGATGAAAGCCCGACGCCATGCCAACCGGATGGAACGTCTGCTGGAACGGTTTTGTGATTTCTGGATTTTGCCCCTGCAGGAATTTTTTATCCGCGCTTTCCGGCTGGCAACGTCAAAATGGGGATGGGTTATTTTTCCGGTGCTCATCTTCCTGCTCCTGATCAGTATACGACAGATGCCCCTGGCCGGCCGGGATCTGATGCCGGCCATGGATACCGGGATTGTAAAAATCGATTTTGAAATCTGGCCCAACAGCACCATTGACCAGACGGAAACTGTGGTGGAAAAAATGGAGCAGGCCATCAGAGACATGTCGGGTGTTGTCCGCATGGCAGCCATTGTGGGCGCGGAACCCAATGTCATCAGTTTTGGAGCAGACCGCACCGCACAGGAAGGCCTGATCACCGTTCATTTTGAAAACCGCTTTGAACGGGAGAAATCCATCTGGGAAATCGAAGCGGATCTGCGGGAGCAATTTGTCCAAATCTCCGGCCTGAAACACTTTAACGTCTATGATTACGGCGCAACCCCGCTTTCCTCCATTGCCGCGCCCATTGATGTGATGATTTCCGGCCCTGATCCGCAAATTCTGGATCAACTGGCGGATAAGGTGACGGCTCGGCTGCATCAGGTAAAGGGCCTGACCTCCGTGTCCCGGACCTGGGACTGGTCCAAACAGGAAATCGCCATTGATCTGGATCAGGCAAAGCTGGCCCGTTACGGCATTTTCCCCCAGTCCGTGTCGGATACCATCATGGCCGCCACCACCGGCAAAACCGCTTCGCGGTTCAGCGTTGCCGGACAAGACGGGTATGGGATCCGGCTCCGCTTTGATCCGGACACCATGCGATCCGTCGCCGATCTTTCGGTGTTACAGATCCCGGGGCCAAACGGCACCGTGCCCCTAAAAGAGATTGCAAAAATTCGTCCGGTCTGGCGGCAGTCAAAAATTACCCGGCAGAACCTTCTGCCGGTGGTCAATGTGCTGGGATACCGTTCCCAAACCGCCATCTCCCACTTGCAGGACCAGGTCAATGCCGTTTTGTCGGATATGGAGCTTCCCGGCGGCTACACCATCAGCCAGGAAGGCGACATCCGACAGATGGGAGAAACCTTCGGCAATCTCGGTATGTCACTGGTAATGGCCCTGATATTTCTTTATTTTTCTCTGGTTATTATATTCAAGTCCTACCTCAATCCCCTGATTATCATGAGCGCCATTCCCCTGGCGTTTATCGGCGTTCCCTGGGGCATGCTGCTTCTGGAGCGCCATTTCTCCATGCCCGCTGCCATGGGAATGATTCTGCTGTCCGGCATTGTGGTGAACAATTCCATTTTGCTGGTGGATTTTATTGAAACCGCCCGAAAAAAGGGCAAACCCCTTCAAAAGGCCATTGAAGGCGCCATCCGCCGCCGGACCCGGCCCATATTGATGACGGCCCTGAGCACCATCGCGGGCATGCTCCCCATTGCCGCTGAAATGGCCGTGGGTTTGGAACGGTTATCCCCGCTGGCGGTAGTGGCCATTGCGGGCCTGATGGTGTCCACTTTCCTGACCCTGGCGTATGTGCCGGCGATTTATCTGGTTTTTGATCGGATCAAAGCAAAAACAAAGCCGGTTGGAAGAACTTGAATCGCGGGTTGAAACCTTTTTTCTGGCTTTTCGTACATCCTTTTTTATTATCCCAGCACGATGGACATGCCTGCTACGGCGAGGACCAGATAAATAAAGACTTTGAACTGATATTCATTGATGGTGTCATGCAGCCGTTCTCCCAGGAAAAGACCGGCAATGACCACCGGCAGGAGCAGCGCATGATACCTGAATGTTTCGGCCGACATTTTACCGGTGATTACATATGCGGAGACCAGCACCAGATTCAGGATGATCCAGAGAGCGCACAAGGTGCTCCGGAAAGCGGCTTTTGCAAGGTTTAAACGGCCGGCCGCATAGACGATGATCGGCCCGCCCGACGCATAAATCCCCTGGATAATGCCCCCCAGAAAAAAAAGAAGGCCGGATATCCAGGGCGGCAGGCTGATTCTCGACTCCAGGCGCTTGCCAACGATGAAGAGCTGACTCACCGAGATCACTACAACAAATATACCGAACACCATTTTCAACAGATTGCCCTGGATATAGTGAAACAGCCCGATGCCGATCAACAGTCCTGCCATCATCAGCGGAAGAATGGTCTTTACCAGAAGCCGTAAGCGGATATGCAAGTGGTGCCGCGAAATAATATAGGTGTTTAACAGGATGTCCAAGGGCACGACAACCGGAAGCAGAAATTCAATGGGATAAAAATGGGCGGCCAGGGTCACGGAGATGATAATGCTGCCGAATCCGGCCAGGGCCTGGGTCGTATAGGCCAGCAATACGATGCCGGCCAGCACAAAGAATGCATGATCCATGTTCAGGTCCGCGATTTTTCGGGATGAAATCCCCTGGATACATAGTGCAGGGCCCCATACAAGCCAAGCGTGTAAAATCCGATAAAAAGGATCGGCCCGAGATAATAATAGCCCGGATTCGGGCTGGCCATACCGGCAAGGGGAATCATGCCGCCGAGGATGACCGGGACTGCCATGGGAAAGGCAATGCCGCAGCCAAAGACAAGATCCTGGGCCACCGGGGTTTTAAACTGGGGATCAACAATCCGGGTCAGCGTCAGGCCGGTGCTCAATGTCCCGGTAAGAGTCCCGTAGATGGACGCAATCCGTTCGTTCACGTGGGGCATGGTGGAATGGCGGACGATTTGGACCAGAAATAAAATGGTGGCGATGCCGCCGGCGGTCGTCGTAACAAGGATCAGGGTGGCATACTGCCAAAAAATACCGATGGATATGGCCGCAATGGCCGCTGTGACCATGAAATCCAGCGATGTGCCGGATATCCGGGTCAGCAGGCCGTTGTCTAAAATGTGGCTCCATCCAAACTGCAGGATCACTTTTCGAAACAATATTGCCATGAAGGTGGCAAAAATGAAATGAAGTCCCCACATGGTGTTTTTCAACTGCAAAAAAGCGGCTTCCTTATAAACGACGAGGGATAGAAACGCCTCAATTCCGGTCAAAAGTCCATAAGTGGTCAGATAAACCAGCCCCACCAGGGCAATCTGAAACGTAAAACCGTCGATGGCCGATGTGGCCGTGACGAGCCTGCCGGCTTCGGCCTGCCGGCCCATGTCACGGACAATGCCAAGACGATCCTCTTCGGGGATGCTCTGTTTTTCGCCTTTATCCCGCTTCTCATTCCAGTAAACGAGCCAAACCCCGAAGGTGCAGGCCCATAAATAGCCGATGGCGGCAAAGGTAAGCCCGATATTGCCGGCATTTTCAAAACCGAGCCCCTCCCAGGATTTCCCGAGGGCAAAGGCCTGGCCGGGTCCCTGCCCGAATCCCAGCACCAGAAAATGGCCGAATGTGGGAAACAAATCGGGTTTGAAAAACAAGATGGTGATATAGGCAATCAGTATGCCGATAAACGCCTGAAGGCCGTAACCGATAGTCAGGATGATCCCCGTGGCCACCATGGGCCGGCTCGAGATCCCGCCTCCCTTTCGAAGGGCCATGGCGATAAACATGATGGCCAGCAGATGATAGACATAGCTGCCGTAGCGGTCCGATGAAACATCGACCAGCCCTAAAAATTCATTGCCGGCAAACAGGAGGAGGAATCCCGCGACAATATTGTTGGGAACCATGAATTTCTGAAAAAATCGAATGCGGGTGCGTATAAAGGTTGCCAGCAGAAGCACGCCGCCGATGACGCCCATGTCTATTAGAAATTCCCATCCGGTTTCCATGTCGGGTCCTTTCCATCATGCCCGTTGACGGCCGGGCAGCAGTGCAGGTGATGTCGTTTTTATGACGGTAGCGTGGCCTTAATCTGGTAATGGGAATATTGATCTATAACATTTTCATAATCCACCGCATCGACCGCATTCATGCCGATGCCCAGCGGGTTCTGCCGGGTATGTAATCTTGGAATTTTCGCTTCCCACAGCGGGTTGTATTTCAGCAGGCTCACCTTGGATATGCCAAAAGTGCGCAGCGTACGGGCCATCATATTGATCTGATGGGTTTCCGTGTTGACTCCCGGCACCAGCGGTATTCTGACGGTAAATGGGGCCGCCTGATCCGCCAGTGCTGCCAGGACATCTAAAATCTGTCGGTTCCCTTTCCCGGTATGGGCGCGATAGGCCGCATCATCCGGCAGTTTATAGTCAAAATAAATATAATCGATAAAAGGCAGCAAAGGGTCGAGCATGGTAAATGGATAATTGCCGGCGGTTTCCAGCAGCACATGAATGCCGTGCGTTTTCAATTCCGGAAGAAACGATTCCAGAAACCGGCTCTGTAAAACCGGTTCCCCGCCCGAAAGGGATACCCCGCCACCCGAAGCGTCATAAAACTCCTTGTCGCAAAGACTCTCCCGGACGAGTTCCGGCACGGTATATGCCGCGCCGACCAACCGGAGGGCTTCGGCGGGGCATTCCCGGGCGCATGCGCCGCAGGCTGTGCATTTCTCCCATATGATTCTCCGATGATTATCCATTGAAATTGCGCCTTGGTGACAGGCAATCGCGCACGCACCGCAGCCGATGCAACGCTCGGCGTAAAACGCCATTTCCGGAATACTGCTGATGGATTCCGGATTCTGGCACCAGGAGCAATAAAGGCTGCACCCTTTGAAGAAAAAAATGGTACGGATGCCAGGACCATCATGTATGGAAAACCGCTGGATATCGAAAATAACGGCCTCAGGACTGTCGACAGGCGCCGGATTCATTTACGTGCAACAGGTCCTTTCCGTCATGCAGTGAAGGGTTCGGTTGATCAGCTCTTCTTTCATCGCATCGGTGAGATCATTGAAATACGCGGAATATCCGGATACCCGGACCACCAGATCCGGATATTTTTCCGGATTTGCCCTGGCATCCAGCAAAATGGAAGGGTCTGTGATATTAAATTGCAACTGCATGCCCCCTTTCTTGAAATAGCCCGTTATCATGCCGTCTAACAGCATATTTCCGGCCTGACCCGACAGATATTCGGGGTTTAATTTCTGGTTGAAGGCATATCCGTTGGTAATAAAGCGATTGTCCAGATTGGCAGCAGATGAAAGAGCCGCCGTCGGTCCTTTGCGGTCTTTTCCGTCACACGGCGATGCCCCGTTGGCCAGAGCCTGACCGGCCCGCCGGCCGCTGGGCAGCGCGGGCATACGGGTTCCGAACCCCATGTGGGTGGTCATTGTCCAGAATCCAGGGAAATAATGGCCGCCGCGGGGATTTAAAAATCGCTTTACCGTATCCGTATAGATGCTCGATACCACTTTCGCGTAATAATCGGCGGCATCGGCATTCTCGCCATATTTCGGCACCTTGTTGACGATATATACCCGAAGATCCTCGTATCCGTTAAAATCGATATCAACCGCTGCTATCAGCTCGCTCAGCGTCCGTTTTTTTTCCTGATAAACGATCTGATCAATGGCGGTCAGGGAATCAACCACATCCGCCAGTCCCACGCCCTGGCACCCGGTGGAGTTATATCGGGCGCCTCCCCCATTGATTTCAAGTCCCTTTTCCATGCAGCCGTCGACGATAATGGACAACAACGGCGACGGCCGATGGTTGGCGTGGGTCTGTTCAATGGCATTGTTCCCGTCAACGGCGCGGTCCACCAGATGGAGCAGTTGCTTACGGAAGGAATCAAGGAGCAGGTCCATGGAGGAGATCCGTTCCGGCGGGCCGGTCGGCGGACCGAATTGCCGGCCTTCAAACCGACCGTCGTGAAGGGCCAGATGCAGGGCCATGGCCAGATTGATAAATACGGCGCCGGCCGCGGGAAAACTTTTTCCCGGCACTCCCCACTCCACACAGCCAACGATGGCGTAATCCCGGGCATCTGTTTGGACGATGTCGGTTCGCTCCAGCGCCGTTATAATGGCGTTGTCGTTAAAAAACGCCGGGATCCCTCCGCCCTTTTTCAGCACGTCATAGCAGAGGTATCTAAATTCCCGCGGCGCGTTGTCATCCATACGCACGTGAAAATTCGGCTGCCGAAGGCGGACCTGATCATAGGCCAGCAGTATCAGATAGGAAAGATCATTGACCCCGCTTTCGCCGTCGGGAGTGGTTCCGCCGAGGGTGATGCCCGAGGCCGATGAGAGCCCGCTGAAATATTCGATGGCCCTGTCGAAAAACAGTGGCAGCAGCTCGCCGGCCTTGCAGATAAAGCATCCCAGTATCTCAACGGCCCGCTCGGGGGTCAGGCGCCCGGATTGGATGTCGCGCGCGTAAAAAGGATACAGATACTGGTCCATTCTGCCAAAGGAGACGCCATGCTGAAAATTCTCCTGATGCAGAATCACATGCCCCATAAACACCATCTGCACGGCCTCGTGAAACGATGCCGGCGGATGGGCCGGGATATTGGCGAACATCGCGGCCATGGCTTCCAGTTCGGCTTTGCGGACGGGATCGGAGACGGCCCGGGCGGTTTGCTCCAAGTGGGATTTCCACCGGCCGCCGTATTCGATGGCCGCCCCGGCCGCGATAACGGACGCCTTGTAAAAGGCAATCTTATTTTTCAGTCTTGTCCGGGCCGGCATTGAATCGGTGGTCCCGCCCTTTAATCCGGCCAGCCGCTCAAGTGCCTCGTTGAGCCGGGATTCAGCGATATCGCGAATACCGTTGAATCCAAGTTTCAATAACGTGGGATAATCCGGAGTCACATGGGAAATACCCGCCACTTGCGTCAGAATATAGTATTTTCCTTCCAGCAGGGTATTAAACAGGTTCGGGTCCTTACTGTACAACGGCGTTCTGGCCATAACCGACCGGTTGAACCAGAACGGAAAGATGTCCTCGTGGAGTTCGCGGACCTGTTCGGGATCCGTCTGGATCGGATTAATCGGCCGGCCGGATAGTCCATCGATTTCCGGAAGCATCAGCAATCCCCCCAGATCCGGATGAATCGGCGCGCCCACGCGATGCGCGGAAGAGTTGCCGACAATCAGCTCTTGATCGTAAATGGTCAGCGGCATTTTTTTGAGAATGTATTCCAGTGCCCGCGAAAATTCGATAACAGGATCGGCGCGTTCCGCCTTTTCGAGTTTCAGATACACCCGGTTGAGCATATTGCCGGCCGCCACGTGCCACCGGCCCTGGGGAATGCCCTGACGAGAATTTTCGAGCGTTTTGGCAAACTGCCTGAAATGGACCGTGGAAATTAACTTGATCAAAGCCCTCATGGACCGCCGCTGCCGCATGTATTGCGTGAGCAGGGACGCTTTTTGCGTGCACAGATGGTAGGGCGAATTTAAAATATCATCGCGCAGGCGCTTCAGGCGCGGAATTTCAGGAATGTCTCCGACGGTTCGGATCGGTTGTCCGACCGTATCGCCCCTGGAGGAACGGCCGTCATGATCGGCTATGACGATATTATTCTGGTATGCTGGTAAAGTATTCATGAATCCCCTGCCTTAAACTGACGGACGGCGAAAACGCCAGATCCTGTTTCATTTGATTGGTAAGATAATTGTACGGCTTTCCAACGTTGCGCACGGCATATCGGGTCAATCGCGGCGGTTTTCGGGTCAAAAAGGAGGCCGCTTCCATGCACTTCGCCAGAACATAGGCCACTCCATATGGGATATGCCGGTCGGGAATCGGAACATCCGCCGCGGAGGCGATGTCGGCAACCATCTCTTTCCATGTGGGATTTTCCGGATGGGTCAGATTATAGGTTTTCCCCACGGTCCTTTCGGATCGCAGCACAGCCAGAACAAAAGCCGCCACATCCGACACATGAATGCAGTCGACCCGGTGATCTGCTTTTCCAATGAACCGTGCTTTTCCGGTTTTGATATTTTCCACGACCCTGGGCAGAAACAGGGTGTCGCCGGGGCCGTAGATCATGGTGGGCCGGATGACGGTCAGATCAAGGGCGTTGTTTTTCGCATAGGACGCCAGGACGCATTCCGCGTCGATCTTGGTGTCGCCATAAGGATCTTTGATCTTTTTTACAGGAAAGTCTTCTGATATCGGAACGCCGGATACCCGGCCGTATACCGACACCGAGCTCATATGGACAAACCGCTTCACTCCTGAAAAAACGGCTTCCGCGGCCATGTTGGAAGTGCCGTCTCTGTTGAGCCGGATGCAGTTTTCCCAGGTCTGGCTGTCTCCCACGGCCCCGGCCAGATGGATGATGGCGTCATGCCCCCCGGTTGTGCCGCGAAGGGTGTCCGGCCGGGTGATGTCGCCCCGGCGGATCGCGGCGCCGTCTGCAGATAGGGCATCATCATCCGGAAGCAGAAGGCAGGTGACCGCATGGCCTTCGTCCAGAAGCGCTCTGACGATGGTTTTTCCCAGAAAACCCGTGCCGCCGGTAACAAATAGGTTCATGAAACCTCCCGTGTCCGATGTGACGCCTCCGCCTGGTTACGGTAAACGCACGCTCAAAACCATTTTTCCTTGGATGCCCGATTGAACGGATCCATTTGATCCGATCAATCATCCATCACGTCACCTTGGCCCGCCGGATGATCTTTGAATACAGACCCGGCATGAATCGCTTCAAAAGGGTTGCATGCTTTACCGGAGGGCCGATGATGCATTGTTCCCGTCTTTTTTTCACGGCATCCATGATTTTTTCAGCACAAACCGACGGATCCATTCCATTTGCGATCTGGGGATCCATTATCCCGTGCCGTTGCCCGCTTCCCGTCAGAGCGTTTACGGAAATATCGGTTCGAATGCTGGCCGGACACACAATGGTCACAAAAATATTATCCTTCCAGACTTCGGCGCGAAGCGCATCGAAAAAACCGTGGAGGGCATGTTTGGAGGCGCAATAGGCCGAACGCAGGGGCGTGGCCATGATCCCCATAATACTGCTGACCACGACGATGTGCCCGGATTTTCTTTCCATCATGTGCGGCAACAAAGCTTTTGTCAGGGCGATCTGCCCCAGATAGTTGATCCGCATGATCCGCTCATCCACCTCAATGGCGGTATCTTTGACAAAAGACCGCTGGCTGATGCCGCCGTTGTTGACCAGGACATCCACGGCGCCGAAAGCAGCGATTCCTTTGGCGGCAATCTCCGGTACGACGTCGAGACGCTCCAGATCGAAAGGGAGAATCATGCTGTCATCCGACGCCCCCGCGCAGTTTTGTTTGACGCGCATTAGTTCGGATTCATTCCGGGAGGAGAGAATCAGGCGTGCCCCCTGTTTAGAAAATCCGTAGGCCAGCGCCTCGCCGATCCCCGATGATGCACCGGTGATCCATATCACTTTATTGGATAATTCCATTTAAGCCGACCGATTCATTTGCGTGCGTTCAAGGTTTAAAAGATCGGTTTGCATTAAGGCACTGCCAATCTTTGGGGCACAAATGCCAGATTTATCACAATCCATAAGGCAATAATAATGCCATGTGCGGATGAACTTGCTAACACCTTTAATTTAAGGTGTTTATCAAACAATCGTTAAAAACGAATGCAATTAAATGATTGCCGAATGCAAAATTTTATTGCAATATGCAATAGCTTGCGCCGAAATACGAAATTTATATCAAAACCAATTCATGGGAGGTCTTTATGCGCGCCGATGATTTGCGCTCCCAGGAAGTACTGGTGCCAAAAGGAGGCGGAGGCTTTCCACTCTTTGCCTCATCCCGCATCATTGTCATGGGAACCCGGTCCCTGGGTCATATGCAGGCGGATATGATCCGTATCCTGGGAAAGGAAGACGCCGTCTTCATTATGGGGCGGCATGGATATGAAGCCGGAATGGCCACGGCCATGGCCATGGCCGAGCTTTACGACTGGGACTCGGATGAGGAATGGTTCAAAGCCGGCTCCATCCTCCGATCCATGGCCGGTCTGGCCCATGAGAAAATATTTGAGCTCGACGTTGACAAGTCGGCCGGCCGACTTCACATGAAAGGTGAATGGCGGGACTCCCTGGAAGCCACCCAGTTTCTCCGACAGCATGAGCCGACCTCCAACGTGGTCTGCTGCCTTCTCTCGGGATGGGCCAGCGGTTATGCCAGCGCCTGCATGGGAAAAGAAATATGGGTGCGAGAGATCTCCTGCCGGGCTCAGGGAAACCGGATATGCCGGTTTGAAGGACGACCGGCCGAAGAATGGGAGCTGCTGCCGGAGGACAAGCCGCGCTTTTTAGGCCGCAACAGCATCGAAGATACCATGTCCGGGATGCGCCTTCAACTGCAACAGGCGTGGAAAGAAGTTGAAGATCACCGGGCTGAAATTCAAAGCCTGCGCGAACAGCTCGATTCACCGGGAGCCGATGACCGGTTTGTCTATCGCAGCGAAGAAATGGAGCGGGTAAAATCCCTGGCCCAAAAAGTGGCGACCACGGATTCCACCCTACTGATCACCGGCGAAAGCGGCACGGGGAAAGAAGTGCTGGTCCGATATATTCATCGGCACTCTGCCCGTCAGTCCCTTCCGTTTCTGGCAATCGACTGCGCCGCCATGCCGAAAAACCTTCTGGAATCCGAACTGTTCGGTCATGTAAGGGGAGCATTTACCGGCGCGGATCGACATAAGACAGGCCTTTTTGTGGCCGCGGGCGCCGGTACGCTTTTCCTGGATGAAATCGGCGAACTCCCCATCGATCTCCAGGTCAAACTCCTACGGGTGCTCCAGGAGCGCGCAGCCCGGCCCGTGGGCGGCATAAAAACCTATGCCATAAAGGCTCGGATTGTGGCGGCCACCAACCGGGACCTGGAGAAAATGGTTACCGAAGGAAGCTTTCGTGAGGATCTATACTATCGACTGGCCGTCATTCCCATTCATGTGCCCCCATTGCGGCAACGGCGGCAGGATATTCTGCCGCTGGCCCGCTGTTTTCTCAATCGCTTCAGCCCGGATCATCCCGGATTCACGCCGGAGTTTGTACGCAAGATCACCACCTATGAATGGCCCGGCAATATCCGCGAACTGGAAAATGCCATCGAACACGCGGCGGTTTTATCCGGCGGCGACCAGCTATCTCCGGAGCATCTGCCTCTGGCGGTTGCCCGGGAATCAGACCAATCCATTCCCGATCTCATGGCCCACTGGCCCACGGAAGCGGAACTGGTCCGGCGCTATACCGAGGAAGTGCTCCAACACACCGGCCAGAACCGCAGCCAAGCGGCCCGGCTACTGGGCATAAATGCGAGTACTCTCTGGCGCCGTCTTGAAGCTCGCAAACCATAACGTTAAAAAATTCAAATTTGACCTTCGGATAATTATCAAATTGTATTTGATTTAGAACCACAATATGTTGCTATTAACATACAATACGAAAATGTGTTGATTGGCTATTGTAAGGTGCTCTGAAGAAATAGATTTTGGCGCTGCGGGCTATTGGCAAAGGTTTGTAATTTCCAAACTTAATTTGGTTATAAACATCAGAAAAGCAGGCATTCCCAATTATTTAATAAAAATAGATTCTTGACAAACTTGTCTGCTTCACCTTAAACTACAAACGATATATCCTTATAAGAGCAAAAAGCTTTTCTTCCCATATTTTTATCATTTCTGATCCTTTATCGATTCTGCCCTGGAACTGGAAACACTGTAAGATGAATTTAAATAGTTAATTTAATTTATAAAATTTCAAGTGATTGAAAAAAATTATTTTTCTGAGAAGCATGATATTCAAAAGCGACAAATTAGATAAAGAGGGGGCTAAATGGACACTAAAGATTTGAAAATCAAAATCCTTGGAATCGCTGGAACCCCGATAAAAAAAGGAAATTGCCAATATCAACTTCAGGAAGCGCTTAAATTGGCGGAAGCGACCGGGCAGGCTCTCACCGAATTTGTTCATCTCGGTGACTATAAAATCAATTTTTGTATTGGATGTGATAAATGCCTGCGCAACGTCCATAAAATTCAGGCAGAAGCCGGTTTTAACGTCTCTCCAGTACCTGTCAAGGAATACAATTGTTCCATTAAAGATGGTATGCAGGAACTCCACCAAAAAATGCTTGATGCCGATGCAATTATTCTCATGGCTCCGGTATACATCGCATCAATTCCGGGACAGGTAAAAACGTTTATTGATCGTTGCCGGACCTTTGTCCATGATTTTCGACTACAGGATAAGGTCGCTATGGCAATGACAATCGGTTTTTTTCGAAACGCCGGGCAAGATACCGCACTTGCTTTAATGAGAACCTCTCTTTCCGCTTTAGGTCTCAATGTTGTCAGCTATGGATCAGCCGCTGTATCGACGAAAGAAGGCCTCGGCGTTCCCATACGCGAAACTCGCTTTGCGGTTAAAGAAGATTTCGCCGGTGCTGTAATGGTGGACCTTGCCATAAAAAAACTTGTCAGAACCGCTATGCAGATTAAAGCCGGCAAAATGATTTTGGAAAAATAAGATTTTCCCCCGCGTTCGGATGGCGTCGACTTTTAAATTAAGTCTTTGCTTAAAGGAATGGTCATGTCATTTACTATTCGCCAGATTTGCCTGGTTGCCCGTAAGCTTCAACCCGTCATTGAGGACTTCCATAATGTCTTTGGAATTGAAAATTGCTATTCTGATCCACAAGTAGAGTTTTTTGGCCTGGAGAATGCGCTTCTCCCTGTTGGATGTGATTTTATTGAAATCGTATCTCCAATAAAAGAAAAGACGGCCGCTGGCCGCTACCTGGAACGCCGGCGAGGCGACGGCGGCTATATGATCCTCCTCCAATCGGATAGTGAAGAAATTCAGGCCTCCTCCTTGAAACGTGCAAAAACCATGGGAATACGCGTTGCTTTTGAAATAACCCTTGAAACTTATCACTTGATTCAACTGCACCCAGCCGATACCGGCGGCAGCTTTCTTCAAATTGACTGGGACTCCAAAAATGAGCACGATGGATACTGGTACAATGCCGGCGGAAGCATTTGGAAGGAATATGTTAATACCAGCGTTGTCTCGGCCATAACGGCTGTAGAAATCCAATCTGAAAAGCCTGAACCTCTTGCCAAGCGTTGGGCCGAGATTTTAGGAGTACCGATTCATAAAGGGAAGGAAAAGGTTCTGGAACTGAATTTAAATAATGGTTCGATACGGTTTGTTATATTCCAGGATGAGAGGGGAGAAGGTTTGAGTTCCATCGACGTAAAAACCACAGATCGCCAGAAATTATTAAAATCCGCAGATGCTCGCGGTCTGAAAATTTCCGACTATCAAGTCATGCTCGGTGGAGTTCGGTTCAATTTGATATAATCCATTGACAACCGGGCTACGACGATTGCACTTTCTGTAATACAAGCAGGCAAGCTTTGACAAGCATCTTTTCTTATTATATATTTGGCATAAATAAACTGCCACTTGTGATTCTGAAAAAGGACGTTTAATGACGGACACCATCCAAAAACTTCAAGCCCAACTGGCAGCACTTCAAAAAGAAGCGGAAGAAAATGAAAAATCCTTCGCTCAACTTCAAACGGAGCAGCTCTTTTCTGAAAAGGTTTTAGATAGTCTGCCCGGAATTTTTTACCTCTATGATGCAAATGGCAACCTGGTCCGTTGGAACAAGAATCATGAAATACTGACCGGGTTCACTGTTGAAGAACTCCCAAAAAGAAAAATGCTGGATTGGTTTTCAGATAAGGAGAAAAAAAAAGTTGCGGCGGAAGTAAAAAAATTGTTTGAAACCGGCACCCGGAGGGATATCGAGGCGGATCTGATCGTAAAGAACGGACAGAAAATTCCTTACTATTTTACCGGTGTCCGCATGATAGTGGAGGAAAAAATCTATCTTCTGGGGGTGGGCATTGACCTTACGGAACAAAAAAAGACCGAAGAAGAACTGCGAAAAAGCGAGGAAAAATATCGAACCA
>CAZRES010000029.1:0-26348 GCA_964598885.1 uncultured Desulfobacteraceae bacterium
GAGCACAGCGTTCGGGACGCTGGGGTCGCTGGTTCAAATCCAGCCGTCCCGACCATCTGAACAAATTCAATGGCGTTCCGTCAATCTTTATGCAGCTTCAACAAACAATAGTTTCAAAGGTCTTCAACGTATCCAATCCCTTATAAATAATAATGCTACCGTCGAGGATTCGGTGTGACCCGGTCGAAACCCCTGTACATCGGTTTCGGCCTTTTCTATTTTCATGTTTCATGATTTTGGGAAGCTGTCAGCGCTTAACATAAAAGAAATAAAGTAATTTTGGTGAATTGAAAAAGGAGATACCAGTTATGAAGCATCTCAGAGACAAAACATTTCGGATGGCGTTTATTTTTACCGTTATTCTGCTCGCCGCCACTGCGGTGTCCTGCAAGGAAAAACCCGAGGCAAATGTCGATTCCTCTGATGTCATTGAAACCCAGGCCGAACCGCAAAAAACCGTGGCGGTGGAAGAAGAGGCGGTGGTAGAAGGAGAATATGCCGCTGTCGTCAATGGTGTGACGATTCCGGCAGAAGATGTCGAGCGGCAATTTGAAATGGTCAAAAAACGCTATGATGAAATGGAAATGGAAATGCCTCCGGATCAGGTCGCGGACATAAAAAAGCGCATCACCGACAGTCTTGTCGAACAGGAGCTTTTGTTTCAGGCAAGTCAGGCTCAGGACATCTCCGTAGATCAGGCCGAAATCGATGCACAGATCGAAAAATTCCGGCAGGAATTTCCCGACGAAGCGGCGTTTAAGGCACAAATGGCTCAGATGGGATATACGGAAGAGGCATTGAAAAATGAAATCAAGCGCTCCAAAGCCATTCAGCAGCTGGTGGGGAAAAAGGTTCTCGCTGATGTCTCAGTGTCGGAAGAAGAGTTGAAGGACTATTACGAGTCCAATCCGGAAAAATTCAAATCCCCGGAACGGGTCAAGGCCCGTCACATTCTGGTGAGCGCCTTGCCGGAAATCGAAGAGTCCAAAAAAGAAGAGGCCCGAAAAAAAATTGAAACCATAAAAGAAAAACTCAACAGCGGCGAGGATTTTGAAAAGCTGGCATCAGAGTATTCCGATTGTCCCAGCAAGCAGGAAGGCGGAAACCTGGATTATTTTGCCAGGGGCCAGATGGTAAAACCGTTCGAAGACGTCGCTTTTTCCCTGAATCCGGGGGAGACCAGTGATATTGTAAAAACCCAGTTCGGCTATCACATCATCAAAGTGGATGATAAAGAACCTGCAAAAAGCATTTCCTTTGAAGAAGCAAGAAGCGAACTGGAAGAACAGTTTAAAAACCAGAAAGCCCGCAAAGCCATTGCGGATTATATTGCGCAATTAAAGGAAAAAGCAGCGATCCAATACGGTAACCTGTAATTCCCTGATTGCATTTTTCACATTTAACGTGCCGCCATTATCCTGCACAAATCAGAGGGCCAGGTGATACGCCAGCCCGTTGTAGAGAAAAAATCCTATTAGAAACACCAGGCCCGCCCCACGGCCGATACGGCCGTGGCGGGCCGCGAAATAATAGAACACAAGGGTCAGCAGCACCATAAAGGGAAATTCAAAGCGATTTAATGCCGTAGTATAGGAAATGGGGGTGAAGATGCCGACAACCCCCATGACCAGGCAGATATTAAACAAGTTGCTTCCCGTAATGTTTCCCACGGATATATCGCTTTGCCCGCGAAGAGCGGCTGTTGCCGAGGTGGCCAGTTCCGGAAGGGAGGTTCCCACCGCCACTACGGATATCCCGATAAAAAGCTCGCTGAACTGAAACAAACGAGCCGCATATATGGCGGCTTCCACCACCCATTTGGCCCCCACGGCCAATCCGCAAAGTCCCCCGACAATCAGCGCCATCCTTCCGACAAACCGCGCCGTTGTCAGTGCTGTATGGGCTTTTTCTGTGAGCCCGCTTCTGGAGGTGACGATGTTGTAGATCAGAAATATGATCAGGGCGCCGGTCAGGATCATGCCGTCGATTCTGTTGATATCGCCGTCACTGCCCAATACCCAGAACAGCACGGAAACCGCGGCAAGATACGGCAATTCCCGGGACACGGCAACCGCGTTGATGGTGACGGGTTTTACAAGGGCGCTGAGCCCCAGCACCAGGGCGACATTAATGACGTTGCTGCCTAAAATGTTGCCCACGGATACGCCGGAAGATTTCTGATGGGCCGCCACCAGACTTACCAGCAACTCCGGTGCGGATGTGGCAAAGGCCACCACGGTCAGGCCGACCACGGCAGGCCTGATGGAAAAGGACCGGGCGATGTCCGACGCGCCCGTGACCAGCCATGAGGAACCGAAATACAACAACAGCAAACCGGTACAAAAAAGCCCAACATGAATCAGCATGGATCTGTCTTCTTCTTGCAATTTGTCCGCATGAAACCGTGCCGTTAAAATTCAGAATATAGTTGAAAAAAAACTGAAGATCTCTAAAATACGGGTATTGCCGAAGCATGTAAAGATAATTCCTGAGAGAAACAAAGGAGCATATGATGAAAAAAATGAAAATCAGGGGAACCGGAAGGCATCTTCCTGAGCGCGTGGTGACCAATCATGATCTGGCCCGGTGGATGGATACATCCGATGAGTGGATTCAACAGCGCACCGGCATTGTGGAACGTCGCTGGATTGAAGAAGAGGGCGGGGTGGGGTCTGCCGACCTGGCTCTGGAGGCCGCCAATATCGCTCTGGATCGCGCGGGATGGACTCCCGGGGATCTGGATCTGATTATTTTCGCGACCCTTAGTCCGGATCTGTTTTTTCCGGGATCGGGCTGCCTGCTTCAAGACAAGCTGGGGCTTTCTTCCACCCCGGCCATTGATATCCGCCAGCAGTGCACGGGATTTTTATACGGCATGCAGATCGCCGACGCGTATATTAAAAGCGGGTACGCCAACAAAATCCTGCTGGCCGGAGCCGAGGTCCACAGCACCGGGCTGGACAGGTCCACCCGGGGGCGGGACGTGACAGTGATTTTTGGAGACGGAGCCGGCGTGGTCTGTCTGGAGGGGGTTGATACGGATGAAAATATCGGGGTGCTGGCCGCAGACCTTCACGCGGAAGGCAAATATGCCGAATCACTCATGACCGAAGCCCCGGCCAGCCGGCTCATGCCGAGACTTACCCATGAAATGCTGGACGAGGCCCGGCATTTCCCCACCATGGACGGCCGCAATATTTTCAAGCTGGCAGTCAAACGGCTGCCGGAGGTCACATGGACGGTTTTGAAAAAAGCGGGATTGACCCTTGACGATATCGACATGATCTTTCCCCATCAGGCCAATCTGCGGATCAATCAATTTTATCAGAAAAGCCTTGAACTTCCCGACGAAAAAATGTTCAACAACATCCAGCGCTACGGCAATACCACCGCCGGCTCCATCCCCATTGCCATTGATGAAGCCATTGAACAAAAACTGGTGGGCGCACCGGGCAGCACGGTCATTTTTTCCGGCCTGGGCGCCGGCCTGACCTGGGGGGCCATGATTTTTCGGTTTTAACCCATTATCATTTGAAGATAATATTGCTGAATAGAATCCGGAATATCAAACAGGTATTCCGGATTTTTATTTTTTTCCGCCATCTGCCCGCGGATGTCGGTGGCCATGACCTTGCCCAGTTCCACGCCGAACTGATCAAAGGGGTTGATGTCCCAGATAAAGGCTTCAAAAACGGTTTTGGCCTCATAAAATGAAAGCAGGCGCCCCATGTTTTCCGGAGAAAGATCGCGAATCACCATGGTGGAAGAGGGCCGGTTCCCGGGAAAGGATTTGGCCGGATTTTCATGTTGACTGCCAAGAGCCAGGGCCTGGGGTTGGGCGATAAGATTGGCCCAGAGTTCCTGGTGGTTGGTCACGCCTTTATACCTAGCCGTATACTGATCGTGATGCGGTTTTTTCACGCCGATAAAATCAATGGGAAACGGTCGTCCCTGATGCGCCAGCTGAAAAAAAGAGTGTTGGGCATTGGTGCCGGGTTCGCCGAAAATAATATTTCCGCATTCAACGTCCACCGGCTTTCCGTCGATGGTAACGGATTTGCCGTTGCTTTCCATGGACAACTGCTGGATATGGGGCGCCAGCCGGCACAGGGACGAACAATAGGGAATCAGGCCGCAGGCGGGGTAAGCAAGAAAATTGTTGTTCCAGATGCTGATCATGGCGGCAATCAGGGGGATATTCCGGTTTTCCGGAGCGGTTTCCGCGTGGATATCCATTTCTTCGGCGCCTTTTAAAAACCGCTCAAACCGGTCATATCCGAGATACAGGGCAAGAGGAACCCCGCCCACGGCCGAGGTGACGGAAAACCGGCCGCCGATGTAATCAAACATATGAAACGTGGCCAGCACCGGATTGGCCGGGTCATCCCCTGGACTTCCCTTGCTGGTGACGGTCACCACATGTCTGCGGGGATCCAGATTGTGCTGTTTCAGATATTCATATGCCTGATTGGCGTTGGCATTGGTTTCGGTGGTGGTATAGCTTTTGGAAATAACGATCCACAGGGTGGTCTCAGGCAGGATCCGGGACGCGATATCACCGAAATTGTCAATATCCACGTTGGACAGAAAATGCAGACTGATCCCTTTGTCGGCCAGTCCGCCAAGGGCCGTGGAGACAAACTCCGTGCCCAGGTATGATCCGCCGATACCGATCACCACGACATCCTTAAACGGCAATCCGTTTTGCGCGCAAATCGATCCGGAATGTATGCCATCGGCGAATTGGCGAATATCCTCGCGGATGCGAATGATATCAGGCATGACGTCGCGGCCCTGATCCATGACCGGCCCGGGAGTGAACTTTCGGGTGGCCGTGTGCAGCACGGCCCGATCTTCGGTGACGTTGAGATGGGCGCCTTGCGTCATTTTCGTAAACTTTTCCTTTACCTTTCGTTCTTTGGCAAGTTTCATCAGCAGATCAAAAATTTCATCATCAATCCGTTGCCTGGAAAAATCATAAAACAGCTCGGACGCTTCCACGGAAAAACGTGCAAGACGCGTTGGATCCCGCAGAAGATGTTGGAGATGTTTTTCGGGAAGTTCCATTGTTTTGGCCTGTTGCGCAAGAGTCTGCCAGGCCGGAAGGGAGGTCAGGGTTTGGGGACTCATGGCGTATCCTTTCATTTGATTTTTACGGGTGAGGTTTCAACAAGCTTGTCAAGCAATTCGGAAAGCACCTGATCAGCCTCCTCAGGGGCCACGCGACAGGCGCCCGCTGCCGCATGGCCGCCGCCGCCGTAGGTCAGCAGGAGCTTACCGATATTGATTTCGGAAGTTGTGTTGAGAATGGATTTGCCCACGGAAAACGTCACTTTATCGTTCTTGGGATCATACCGGATCAATACGGAAAGATTGCATTCCGGATAAAACGCATAGGGCATGAAACGGTTTCCCGGATAAATTTTTTCCACATCCCGGAAATCAAGGACAATGACGTTGCCGTGGATGGCGGCCGCGGATTTTAGGAGTGATTCATATCGTTCTTGATAGGCGAAATAGCATGCAGCGCGTTCCCTGCAGCCCGGTGTGGCAAGAATATCGCGGATGGTTTTTTGTCCGCAAAGATCGATCAGAAGAAGTTTGAATTGATTTTCCGTTAATTGAAAAGGCCCCCAGGATTCAATATGGGAGCGCTGATCCACCAGGAAATTCAACAATACCCAGCCGTCCGGCCGGAGAATTTCATCTTTGGTGAACCGACCGGAATCCGCCTTGTCCACGGCAGTCATCATTTCATCGAAAAAGTCGGGAAACCGCGATTTTCCGCCGAAATACGTATACACCACCCGGGCCGCGGACGGTGCGGCGGGATCGAGGATACGGCGCGGGGTTTCTTCCAGTCTTATGGTTTCGGAAACGTGATGGTCAATGGCCAGATGCGCGCCGGGAACATAGGGAAGGTTGGTGATGATGTCGTTTTCTCCAACGGCGATTTTTTGTTGTTGCAGCATTCCAGGATCATCGATGAGTTCAATCATGTTGACCATATCGAGATATTTCAGCAAAACGCCGCAAATCAGTCCGTCCAGATCCCCCCGGGTGAGGAGACGATAACGATTGGCAGAGGTCATGGTTTTTTCCTGTTAGTTATATGGTAAAAAGTCTGTTGACAATTTTTCCTTTATTATCGTGAAGTAGCAAAATATCCTATTGATCGCAAGCCACGATTCGGTTAATGTTTTTGTCCGTCACCGAATGGTTTATAAATCTTCTGCCTCAAATATATACCAGTTAACAACGCCGGCAACCAGGAGAGGATCAAATGCAGGGGGAGATATCGCCGATAAAACGCATTCTGCTGGAAAAAGGGGTGCGGATGCCCCATCCCGAACATGTCGATATTGCCCCGGAGATCCAGGCGGACCGGATATCCGGCAACCATGTGGTCCTGCATGGCGGCACCCGCCTGATCGGCGAAAAAACCCTGATTTTAGACGGCGCCATCCTGAGTTATGAACAGCCCGTGACCATCGAAAATTGCTGCGTGGGGCCAAATGTACGATTAAACGGCGGTTTTTTTCGAGATGCCGTGTTTTTAAAAAACGCGGCTATGGCATCAGGCGCGCATGTCCGGGAAGGCTGCATTCTGGAAGAATATGCCGGCGCCGGTCATTGCACGGGAATCAAGCAGACCATTTTATTTCCCTACGTCACCCTGGGAAGTCAGATCAATTTCTGCGACTGTCTGATGAGCGGCGGTACCGGCCGGAAAAACCACAGTGAAGTGGGGAGTTCCTATATCCATTTTAATTTCACGCCCCAGCAGGACAAGGCAACACCGTCATTGATCGGAGATGTGCCCCGGGGGGTGATGCTGGATCAGCCCCCGGTTTTCCTGGGAGGGCAGGGCGGGCTGGTGGGCCCGGCGCGCCTGGGATTCGGCATTACCATTGCCGCGGGCACGATTTTCCGAAAAGATGAGCTTCGATCCAACCGCCTGATTTTTGAAGGTCTTGATCGCTCCGTCAATATCGCCTATACACCGGGAAAGTACCGGAACATTCGAAGAATCGTGCTCAACAACCTGATCTATATCGCCAACCTTTTCGCCCTGAACCAATGGTATACCCATGTACGGGGTCTGTTTATCACCAATGAATTCCCGGAACCGATGTATCAGGGGCTGCAACAGATCCTGGAGTTCGCCATTGAGGAGCGACGGAAACGGTTGAACGAATTTATTCAAAAAGTAAAACACACCCAATCGTTGATCGCGGAGGAACTGGCGGAAAAAGGACCGGCACTGATCGATATGACAGGAAAATATCGATCTGATCATCCGCATGAGTCCCGAATGCGGGAAATTTTTTTGACCGCGGTTGCAGATGCCGTCCGGGAAACAGGAAAAGATTATCTTGCGGTCATCCACCGGCTTAGTGCAGCCGATCGAGTTGCCGGAACCGCATGGCTCCAGCACATCGTGGACCGATTGGTTCATGAGGCCCTTTCCCTGATGCCGTCGCTTTTCCCGGAGGATAAAGGAAAAATTCAATGAAGCACCGCTTATTCGGAACCGACGGTATTCGGGGGATTGCCAACCAGTATCCCATGACGCCGGAGGGGATGGTCACGCTCGGCAGGGCCCTGACGCATATGCTGCATATCGAAGGCAGAAAAGGGGTCAGGATTCTCATTGGAAGAGATACCCGTATTTCCGGGGATATGATCCAATGCGCCGTGGCTGCCGGCATTTGTTCGGCCAACGGTGAAGCGGCTCTTGCGGGCATTCTTCCCACGCCGGCGATTTCTCATTTGACGGTTTCCGGAAAATTCGATGCAGGCATTATGATTTCCGCGTCCCACAATCCGTATCATGACAATGGCATCAAAATATTCAACGCTGAGGGGTATAAACTGTCCGACGCCCGGGAAGACCGGATTGAAGACCTGCTGGCTGATGATTTGTCAACAAGGATTGATGGATCTGTTAATGGGGAATGCGGGCCGGTCAACCACATGGCCGAACCACTTCAAGTTTATATGGATTTTCTCCGGCAGGCCCTGCCGCCGGATTTTTCATTAAACGGTCTGTCCATCATACTGGATTGTTCCAACGGCGCAACCTATCAGGTGGCGCCCCGGATTTTTACCGATCTCGGCGCCCATGTCACGACCTTATTCAATGTGCCGGACGGCAAAAACATCAATGCGGAATGCGGAAGTCAGCATACGGAAATTCTTCAAAAAAAAGTAATAGAGCAGGGCGCTGATATCGGATTCGCCTTTGACGGGGATGGAGATCGCTTGATTGCGGTGGATGAAAACGGCGCCCGATCCACCGGCGACCAGATAATGGCGGTATGCGCGCAATATTTAAAGGAACACAACCGGCTTGCCAACAACCTGGTGGTCAGCACGGTCATGAGCAATGCGGGGCTGCATCAGGCATTGAAAAAAATGGATATCCGTCTTCTTATCACCGATGTGGGAGATCGGTATGTGCTGGAACAAATGCGGACGCACGGGGCGATGTTAGGAGGGGAAGATTCGGGCCATATGATTTTTCTGGATGCGCACACATCCGGAGACGGCATATTCTCCGCTCTGCGCCTGCTGCAGATCATGAGGGAAAAGCAAAAACCCTTGTCTGACCTGGTGCGCATCATGACGGTTTATCCCCAGGTGCTGATCAACGTGGCTGTCGCACGCAAAGCCGGTCTGAATGAAATCCCGGATGTTGCGCAAGCCATTGAAACGGTAAAACAGCAACTCGGGGATCGCGGTCGGGTGCTGGTTCGTTATTCCGGCACCCGGCCCCTCTGCCGGGTGATGGTGGAAGGGCCGGATGCCGATAAAATACGTCAATATGCGTTACATTTAGTGGATGTTATTGAAAAATATTTAAAGTAATATTTTATAAAAACAATAGTAACTTATTGTCATCGTATATTATTCCCGGCTTCCCAGAATATGAAGCAGCATAAGGAACATATTGATGAAATCCAGATAAAGGGAAAGCGCGCCGATGATGGCGCCTTTTCGAATCACGCCTGCCTCCAGATCTTCCGGCTGGGTCCTGGCCATGTGCTTGAGTTTCTGGGTATCATAGGCGGTCAGGCCGATAAATACGAACACGCCGATATAACTAATGATCATGGTCATGGCACTGCTCTGGATAAACAGGTTGACCACTGAGGCGATGATAATCCCGATAAGGCCCATGAACATGAATCCACCCAAAGAGGTCAGATCCCGTTTGGTGGTCATGCCGTAAATGCTGCATGCGATAAAGGTGGCTGCGCAGACAAAAAAGGTGGATGCAATGGATGCGCCCGTATATACGAGAAATATAAAGGAAAGAGTCAAGCCGTTTAGCGCCGCGTAGAGCACAAAAAGACCGGTGGCCGTGGATGCCTGGAGTCTCGCCACCCGTGCGCTCAGATAAAAAACTATACCGAGTTCCACAATAATCAACCCGAAAAAAAGCATGGGATTGCCGTGAATCAGGTTTCGCATGACAGGGCTTTGAGCGGTGAAATAGGCGATAACGCCGGTCAATCCAAGGCCGATGCCCATCCAGTTGTAAACGCTTTGAATAAAGCTGTTGACCCGAATCTGCGTCTGAACATCAGCGCCTCGGCGCTGAACAGAAGAAATGTCTGCCATTAATCAATACCTCCGGAAAATTTTTATTTTTAAATAAACAGGTTAACCTGAACTCTCTGAAACAGTAAATAATCGCGTATCAATAAAAAAAATAACACCGGAAGGTCTGTGATGCAAGGGTTTTCGGTCAATCCGCCATGAAACCATCGGAACTATATCAAAATCTTAAAGATATCGCCATGAAAATGGACATAACCGTATCCGAGCACAATTTCCGGATTACGGGCATAAACGCCAAAAGCGGTCTTTGCCGGGTACGGGGCAAGCAGCGCTTCATTATGGACAAACATTTGACTCTGCGCGAAAAAATTGAGCTTCTTGGCGGCTGCCTGGCGGATCTGCCGTTGGATGACATCTATATTGTGCCGGCGGTCCGCAAGTTCTTCGACCGATTTGGTAATTTTTGATTTGTATTTATCAATATTTCGGCTCTCTAATTTAATTATTTATATAATATCAAAATATTACACCAAATTTCTTAAAGCAGGCCGCTGACCGGCAGGAGACCCGTTATCAGGATCTGACCCAGGAGTGGCCGTATGTTAAATAAAAGTTTACATAATATTCATTATCAGACGTTGTAAATTTATCAGATTTTCCCGCATCTCCTGGCGCTTGCCGTCAAGCTGCGATTATAGAGTGTTTACCCGGATTATCGGTCCCGCCGGAGATTTGCCGCAATTTGCGATTGAATGGCCCCATGGTTTATGTTAGCAACAATAAAAAGCCTTGGGCCTGAAATTCAAATATAAAATAAAATGAAACAACATGTTGGTGCCTTTTGGATCATAAAACAATCGCGAAAAACCCGGATACCGTAAACGGCGGCGTCCGCAAAATTTATACCGTGTCCCAGCTTACCGCTTCCATTAAAACTCTTCTGGAACAGAAATTCGCCCTGATCTGGATCACCGGTGAGATTTCCAATTTCCGTGTGCCCGGGTCCGGCCATTTTTATTTTACCCTCAAAGATACGGATGCCCAGATCAATGCCGTCATGTTTCGAGGCCAGAACCGGAATCTGAAGTTCATGCCAAAAGACGGTATGAATATCACCGGCTTCGGCCGGATCAGCCTGTATGAACCCCGGGGCGCTTATCAGATGATCCTGGAATTCCTGGAACCTTCGGGCATTGGCGCGCTCCAGGCGGCGTTTGAACAATTAAAAGCCCGGCTGTCAGCCGAAGGTCTTTTTGATGGCATCCATAAAAAACCCATTCCATTCCTGCCGCGTCGGATCTGCCTGATCACATCCCCCACTGGCGCGGTGGTCCATGACATGATCCGGGTGATTCAACGCCGGTATGAAAATGTCGCCATTGATATTCTGCCGGTCAAGGTTCAGGGTGCCGGCGCCGAAGCCGATATTCTTGATGCCCTGGCCATACTGGATCAGCAGCAAACGGCGGACGTGGCCATCCTTGCCAGGGGCGGCGGTTCTCTGGAGGATCTTGCCGCATTTAATACCGAATCCGTGGCCCGGGCCATTTTCGCTTCCACCATACCGATCCTCTCGGCTGTGGGCCATGAAACCGATTTTACCATTGCCGACTTTGTCGCTGATCTTCGTGCCCCGACCCCGTCGGCAGCCGCTGAACTGGTGGTCCCGGTTAAATCCGATCTCACGCACGGCCTGGTTCTGCTGAGACGCCGGATGGAATCGGGATGCCGGCGATTTCTTCAGTCTCAGCGCAACTATCTGGAGAAACTTACCCGGCGACTGGTCCATCCCCGGAAAAAGGTCGATGATTACCGGCTTCGAATCGATGATGTCACGGCCAGGCTTTACCGCCGAATGGATCGCTATATCCGATCCACGGAGGAAAAACTCTCCTGGCGGGTTCAGCGCCTCTGTGTCGCCAATCCCCGACGATTGATTCACGCGTATCGTGATCGGGTTTCCAATTGCATGGAAATTATGATACATCATCAAATCAACCAGTTAAAATCTAAACAAATGAAACTCCAGATGCTTAACGGCCGGCTGCATGCCCTGAGTCCTGCTGCGGTGTTGGATCGGGGTTTCAGTATCGCACGCCTGCTTCCCGGAAAAACGATCATCACCGATGCCGACAAGGTCGACAAAGGTCGGCTGATTGAAATTCTGCTGGCCCGGGGAAGCCTGACATGCCGAGTCGAAAGGAAAACCATCAATGGCCAAGAAGACCTTTGAAGATTCTTTAACCCAGCTTGAATCCATCGTGGAAGCATTGGAATCCGGTGACCTGCCCCTGGAAAAAGCCATTAAAACATTCGAGGAAGGCGTTCGTCTTTCCCGGTTTTGTTTTGAAAAGCTGGATGAAACGGAAAAAAAGATAAACCTGTTGTTGAAGGATCAGGATGGAACCATCCGGGAAAAATCATTTTTTGCGTCTGAAGATTTACCGGAGGACGGCTGATTGAACGGCAATGTTTGCGCGGATTTTAATTTTACCGAATATCTTTCGGAAAAACGCGCCATCATCAATCATGCACTCACGGAAATCATTGATCGTGATTTTGACGATTCCCGTATCTGCCGGGCCATGTCGTATTCGTTGATGGCTTCGGGCAAGCGGCTCCGACCGATTCTTTGCCTGGCCGCCGCTGATGCCGTCCGTGAACCACAGGCAGAATTTCATGACGCGATCGTAATAAATGCCTCCGGCCAAGCATGCGATCCCCGAACATATCCTGGCATTATCTTGAACACGGCCTGCGCCATTGAAATGGTGCATACCTATTCCCTGATTCACGACGATCTTCCCGCCATGGACAATGACCGGCTGCGCCGGGGAAAGCCCACCTGCCATGTGCAATTTGACGAAGCCACGGCGATCCTTGCCGGAGACGCCCTGCTGACCCTGGCCTTCGAAATCCTGGGATCCACGACCTTGCTGGAAACCTGTCCCCAACCACTCCTGCTGATTCGCGTTATCGGAATACTGGCTAAAGCCGCCGGCTACCGGGGGATGATTGAAGGCCAGATGCAGGACATGGCAGCCGAAGTCCGGCGTCTGGATCTTGATTCCCTCACCCGGATGCATACGCTGAAAACCGGCGCCCTCATCAGCGCATCCGTAACCACCGGCGCGCTGCTGGGCGGCGGATCCCCGGATCAAGTCCGGCGTCTGGATACGTATGCCCGCCATATCGGGCTTGCGTTTCAGGTGGCCGATGATATCTTGAATGTCGAAGGGGACCCGGCCCGAATGGGAAAATCCGTGCGCACGGATCACCAGCGCGGCAAGTCGACCTTTCCCGGGATTCTTGGACTCGACCCATCCAAAGCCTTTGCCGTCGAACTGGTCAACAAGGCCTTGCAAGCCGTCAATAGTTTTGATACCAAGGCCGATGCGCTAAGAGCTCTGGCATCCTATGTTATTTATCGAAACCGATAATAATTTTGATAATTTGGAGTAATAAAATAAATTGAGCCTGTTGGACATTATCCATTCACCGGCGGATTTAAAACGGTTGCCGCGATCGGCCCTGCCCAAGCTGGCACTGGAAATCCGCAAACTGATCATTGAAACCGTTTCCAAAAACGGCGGCCACCTGGCATCCAATCTCGGCGTCGTTGAACTGACCCTTGCCCTGCACTATGTATTCGACCTGCCCAAGGATAAAATCGTCTGGGATGTGGGGCATCAGGCTTATACCCATAAAATCCTTACCGGAAGAAAAGAACAATTTTCCACCATCCGCCAGATGGGCGGGATTTCCGGATTCCCCAAAATCAGCGAAAGCCCCTATGACGCTTTTTCCACCGGACATTCCAGCACTTCCATTTCCGCCGGGCTCGGGATTGCCTGCGGCAAACGTCTGAAAAACGATCCGGCCAAGGTTATTGCCGTGATCGGTGACGGCTCCATGACCGCCGGGCTGGCGTATGAGGGACTGAATCAGGCCGGTGATGTTCATGATGATCTCATCGTGATATTAAATGATAATGAACTTTCCATTGCTCCCAATGTCGGCGCCCTCTCCTCCCTTTTAAGCCGGACCTTTTCCGCCACCTACCTGCAGAATCTGCGAAAAGATCTCGGCGAACTGCTCCGCTCGGTCCCCCGCATCGGCCAGGACGCCTATCATTTCGCCAAGCGGGCCGAGGAATCCTTCAAGGCCCTGGTAACTCCGGGAATGCTTTTTGAGTCCTTTAACTTTGATTATTTCGGCCCCATCAAAGGCCACCGCCTGAACCAGCTCATTGATATTCTTGATAATATCAAAAATCTTCACGAACCCGTGCTGCTCCATGTGAGCACGCAGAAAGGCAAGGGATACGAGCCGGCGGAAAAAAATCCCGTTTATTTTCACGGTGTGGGCAAATTCGAAGTGGAAACCGGCGGGCAGAAAACAGCCGACGACGCTCCGGCAGCCCCCCTGCCCTCCTACACCTCGATATTCGGGGAGACCATGGTGGCCCTGGCGGAAACAAATAACAAAATCGTGGCGGTTACCGCGGCCATGCCAGAGGGCACCGGTCTGACGAAATTCGCTGAGACTTTCCCGGATCGTTTTTTTGACGTGGGCATTGCCGAACAGCACAGCGTCACGTTTTCCGCCGGTCTTGCCACCGAGGGCTTAACGCCGGTGCTGGCCATTTATTCCACGTTTCTGCAGCGGGCCTATGACCAGATCCTGCACGATGTCTGCATTGAATCCCTGCCGGTGGCCTTTGCCGTGGACCGGGGAGGCATCGTAGGCGATGATGGTTACACCCATCATGGTCTGTTTGATCTTTCCTATCTGCGCTCCCTGCCCAACATGGTGCTCATGGCGCCCAAGGATGAAAACGAACTGCGCCGTATGATTATAACGGCCGTAGAGCATTCCGGTCCCATTGCGTTCCGGTATCCCAGAGGAACAGGACTGGGGGTCCCCCTGGATCCGGACCTCACCGCCATCCCTATTGGAAAAGCGGAAGTTCTGGCCGAAGGGGATGATATTCTGATCCTGGGAATCGGCCATACCGTTGCCGAGGCCGTGAAAGCTCGGCAGGAGCTGTTGGAAAAACATAATATCCACGCCACGGTCATCAACAGCCGGTTTGTCAAACCTTTGGATGCCGAATGCATTCTGGAACATGCGGCCCGGATTCCCCGGATCATCACCGTGGAAGAAAACGTTCGTCAGGGCGGATTCGGATCAGCCGTGCTCGAACTGCTTTGCGATTCCAACATGGCGGACATCGCCGTTCGGACCGTCCGCCTCGGCATTCCTGACGTATTCGTGGAACACGGGCCCCAGCATCTGTTGCGCGCCAAATATGGAATTGATGCCGCCGGTATTGTTGATGCCGCCAAAACTCTGCTTGCCGCCGATCCGCAGGCGTCTTCTTCATGACGGAAAAAGAGAAAAAACGCCTGGATCTGCTGGTATGGGAAAATGGGCTTGCACCCAGCCGGCCGGCGGCCCGATCCCTGATCATGGCCGGAAACATCCTGGTCAACGACCATCCCATGGACAAGCCCGGTATACAGGTCGATACCGATGCCGTTATCATCAACCGGGACCCCGCCCCCGCTTATGTCAGTCGCGGTGGCCTCAAGCTTGCTCATGCGCTGGACGTTTTCGGCCTTGATGTGACCGGCAGAATCTGTCTGGATGTGGGAGCGTCCACGGGCGGATTCACGGACTGCCTTCTTCAGCACGGTGCGGCAACCGTCTGGGCGGTTGACGTGGGCTACGGCCAGCTCGACTGGAAGCTGCGAAACGACCCTCGCGTCACCGTCATTGAACGGACCAATATCCGCCGCGCGCCGGCGGATCTTTTTCCGGAACCTTTTGATCTGATCAGCATTGATGTGTCTTTTATCTCATTAAAGATCGTATTTCCCGCGATTTTGAAATTTCTCAAACCACAGGCTGACATCATTGCTTTAATCAAGCCGCAATTTGAGGTGGGCAAAGGCAAGGTCGGCAAGGGCGGGGTGGTGCGGGATACCGCCCTTCATCAGGAAGTCATCGATGAACTGTCCGGATTTTTGCCGACCATCGGCCTGCGGGCAAAAAATATCGTCCCGTCTCCTATCCTCGGCCCGAAAGGCAACCGGGAATTTCTGATGCATGCCACGCGATGAATATTTCTTTAAATACGGGATTTGATATTGATTTTTTCCAAGTAAATGGATAGATGTTCAAGACTGTTGTTTTCAGACACTAATCACGCGGAAAGGAGTTGGATAACTGAAATGATGGATAAAATCAGAAACGTCGCCCTGATCGGGCACGGGGGATCCGGAAAAACGACATTGGCGGAAGCAATTCTTTTTAATGTGGGGGCGACCAACCGCTTCGGAAGCGTGGACGCCGGAAACACCGTTATGGATTTCGAGCCCGAGGAATTAAAACGGGGATCGAGCATATCTACGGCTTTTCATCCTGTTAACTGGAAAAAACACACCATCACGCTGATCGACACGCCCGGAGATCAGAATTTTTTCTCGGACACGCGGCTTTGCATGCAGGCTGCCGACGGCGTAGCGGTGGTCATCGACGCGATTGACGGCGTTAAAGTCCAGTCTGAGCAGGCATGGGCCTTTGCCGATGAATTTGGACTTCCCCGGATAATATTCATCAACAAGCTCGACCGGGAACGCGCGGATTTTATGAAGGTATTTCAGGAAGCCGGTGATATTTTCGAACCCAAACCCATTGCTATGCACATGCCGATCGGTACGGAAGCCGATTTTAGCGGAGTGGTGGACCTGATCCAGCAAAAAGCCTACACTTATTCCGACGGCAAGGCCGCTGTCGGCGAAATTCCGGCGGACATGCAGGATGCCGTGGCCGAAGCCCGGGAACAACTGATTGAAAACATCGCCGAGGCCGATGACAGCCTGGTGGAAAAATATCTCGAGGGGGAAACCTTAACCGATGACGAACTGAAATCCGCCCTGCGAAAAGGCACCCTTAACCGCACGTTTGTGCCGGTATTCTGCGGGTCGGCCGCCAACAATATCGGCATCGATCTGATCTGTAATTACATGGTGGATATTCTGCCGTCTCCGGCGGACATGCCGCCGAAAACCGGGGTGATACCGGGAACCGAAACCGAGGCCCAGCGGGCCTACAGCGAAACCGAACCGTTTTCCGCTTTAGTGTTTAAAACCATCGCCGACCCGTATGCCGGCCGGTTGACCATTTTTAAGGTGATCTCCGGAAAACTCAACAGTGACGGCACATTTTACAATATCAACAGGGACCTTAAAGAGCGCTATTCCCAGTTGCTGCAAATGGCCGGAAAGGAACAAAAACCGGTCAACGGCGCCGGACCCGGCGATATCGTGGCCGTGGCCAAACTCAAGGAGACCAAGACCGGCGACACATTGTGCGATCCGGACAACAAGATCGCCTATACCGCGGCCCAGCCCATGGATGGCGCGGTATCGTATGCCATCGTGCCCAAGAGCCAGGGCGACGAGGATAAAATTTTTTCGTCGTTGACCAAGCTCATGGAAGAAGATCCGGCCATTCGATTGGAGCGCAATGATGAGACCCGGGAAACCATTATCACGGGAACGGGTCAAATCCACATTGAAATCACCCTGGAGAAGCTCAAGCGAAAATTCAACGTGGAAGCCACCCTCACCCTTCCCAAGATACCCTACAAGGAAACCATCAAGAAATCCGTCCGGGTCCAGGGCCGGCACAAGAAACAAACCGGCGGTCATGGCCAGTTCGGCGACTGCTGGGTCCAGTTTGAGCCCATGGAACGGGGCGCCGGCTTTGAATTCAAGGATAAGATCGTGGGCGGTTCCATTCCGAAAACCTATATCCCGGCGGTGGAAAAGGGAATTATTGATTCTTCCGTCCGGGGCGTGCTGGCCGGCTATCCCGTTATCGATTTCCGGGCCATTCTTGACGACGGATCTTTTCACGCCGTGGATTCGTCGGAAATGGCCTTTAAAATCGCCGGATCCCTGGCATTTAAAAAAGCGGTTGAGCAGGCATCTCCCGTGCTCCTGGAACCCATCATGGAAATCGAGGTGATCACCCCCGATGAATTCATGGGGGATATCATGGGAGACCTTAACGGCCGGCGGGGCCGGGTTCTGGGTATGGATTCAAAGGGGAAAAATCAGGTGGTCCGGGCTCTCGTGCCCATGGCCGAAGTGCTCACCTATGCCCCGGATCTGCGGTCCATGACCGGCGGACGGGGAATTTTTTCCCTTAAATTTTCCCATTACGATGAAGTGCCGACCCAACTGGCCCAGAAAGTCATTGATGCGGCCAACGCCGAAAAGGAATAGATAAAAACGCCGGAACTACCGGAAATTGGAGAAAACAAAACCCTATATTCTGATATGCGCCGCTGTGGCAAAAGAACTCGCGGGACTGGCAGCCCGCCTGGATAATTCCGTGCCCGACATGGCGGGATTTTCCGGGCAGGCGCTGTGGGGCAGTCTCAGCGGAAAAAAAATCCTGCTGTTGCACACCGGACCCGGGCTGGTAAATACGGCCCACGCTCTTACCGCCGCTATTGAAAGCAGCCGGCCTGCGCTGATCATCCAGACCGGCTGCGCCGGGGTCTTCAGAGAATCCGGCCTGGGCATCGGCGATATTGCCGTGGCCACCGAACAAATCGATTGTCAGCTCGGCGTTGAGTCCGAAGACGACGGCCGGTTTCCTTTGACCAAAAATCTGCCGTTTCCACTACTGAAAACCGAATCAGGTGAATATTTCAACCGTTATCCGGTTGACAACCAGTGGACTGACATTGCATACAAACAATTGGGCCGGGTGTTCAAGACCGCCAATATCCGCGTCGGCAAAGGTCCGTTTCTCACCGTTTCTACCGTAACCGCCACTAACCAGCGCGCTAAACAGCTTCATGACGCCTATCATGCCTGCATGGAGCAGATGGAAGGATCGGCTTCGGCTCATATTGCCGCCGGATACGGAATCCCGTTTGTGGAAATCCGCTCCGCATCCAACCTGGTAGGCCAACGGGACAAGAAAACCTGGAATCTGCCGCTGGCCTTCCAGCACGCGTGCCTGGCTGTTTATGAATTTCTTCAGATCATTGAAAAAGGCGAAAATGCAGCCGCTATCCCTGGCCTACAGCCCCTGCCCCAATGATACCTATATTTTTGATGCCCTGGCACATGGTCGCATTGATGCCGGCGATCTTGCGTTCAATATCACCCTGGCGGATGTGGAAAGTCTGAATCAGGCAGCTGCCGACGGCTTGTATGACATCACCAAGCTGTCGGTGGCGGCCTTCGGCCATGTTTCCGAAACCTACGGCATGCTCGGCGCCGGCGCGGCCCTGGGCCGGGGATGCGGGCCGCTGCTGGTGGCGCGGAAAGGAACCAGGCTGCCGGAAATTTCCGGAAAAGCCATTGCCGTTCCCGGCATGTGGACCACGGCCTATCTGCTCCTGTCCCTGTTTATGGAGCATCCGCCCCGTGCAACGGCCATGACCTTTGATCAGATCATGCCCGCCGTTCAGGCCGGCAAATACGACGCCGGCGTGATTATCCATGAGGGCCGCTTCACGTATGAAACTTACGGCCTGGCTTGTCTGGTTGATCTGGGACAATGGTGGGAATCTGTCAGCGGACTTCCCATTCCCTTAGGATGTATCGCCATCCGTCGAAGTCTGGGCGCAAAAACCGCCGGGCGCGTGACATCGGCGATCCGGGCCAGCATTACCCACGCCCGTTGCCATCCCGGTGATGCTCTTTCCTATATCCGGGCCAATGCCAGGGAAATGGACGACGCCGTGATTCATCAGCACATCGCGCTTTATGTGAATGAGTTTTCAATGGATCTGGGAGATAAAGGATTGGGCGCCGTCGCGGCCCTGCTGGATCACGCCCGTCAAACCGGAATTGTTCCTGAAACAGCGACGCCGGTTTTGATCGGCTGATCGCTTTTTTTATTCGGTTGTCGTGATCAATTCTCTGTCAAAATATTGAAGTTCCGGTTTGCGACTGATGATGCCATGGTCGTAAAGGCCGTTGTAAAACGCGGACAGGCCGCTACGTTCCGGCTCCCGTAAATCGTAATACATGCAGTCATAATACTCGCGGCATAATTTTCTGCTGATATCAAGTTTTTTGGCGGCACCTTCCACAATGGCCGGCATATGGTTTAACCCCTTTGCCTTGGAGCGCAGCAGTTCGCCAAGCACGGCCGCCGAAGTGTCCGGGGCTTTTTTTACAAAAGCCCGGCGGACCACCCACACGGCAAAGACAAACGGCAGCCCCGTGATGGCGTTCCATTCCTCGCACAAATCCCAGGTATAGGGAAATCGCTGCCGCCATGGATGTCTGAGTGCGGCATCGCCAATGACCAGACCGGCGTCGTCATTGGCGCCGATATCATTTGGGTGCAACACCTTGCCCTTGACAAAACGCGGCGCAATTCCCTGACGAGCGAACAGATACTGAATCAGGTCGGCGGCCGCGGCCGAATGGCGGGTCAGGATAACGGTCCGGTCGTGGAGTTCCTCAAAAGGATAGCGGCTGACCAGCAGCACGCTCATGACTTTTCCGAAACAGGCAATGGAAAGATCCGGCAGAATCAGCCACTCGTCAAAGTGCCGGGCATAGGCGGATGATGACACCGAACTGATATCCAGCCAGCCGTCGGCCATAAGCCGGTTCAGATCCGCGGGCGGCTTGCTGATCAACTCCGACACAAAGGCAAGCGTTTGCGGATCAAAGGCATAATAGACCGGATCAACATTGATATATTGAATCCGGCCGACCCGGGCCGCAATTGGTGATGGTGGCATTAAATTTTTATTTTGTTTCATAAGCAAAAAATCCGGCTTTTACCGAAACCTTAAATCGGCTTGACGTCCGGCGGATCGTGCACCAGCGTCTCCCCTATTTCTGCCGGGGTTTTGGCATGAATCGGCGCATAAATCAAGGCGGCGATAAAACCGGGCGCCAGGCTACCGATCATATTGCCCATGCCCAGGGCCGCGGCGCCGTTGCAGGTGGCCATGACCAGCACATCGGCAGGCGAAATCTCTGGAAATGATTTTGCTAACAACGCCATGTCCGCCCATAAATTTGACTCCGGATTGCTCGCCGGGCTGTCCGTGCCGAGGCACAGGTTGACTCCGGCATCCCGCATGGCCGGAACCTTGGGCAGGCGGCCATGAAGATTCTGATTGCTTTGCGGACAAACACAGACATTGACGCGTTGTTCGGCCAGGATCCGGATGTCATTGATATCCGCGTCAATCAGATGCACGGCCAGGGTCTGATGATCCAGCAGGCCCAATTTGTTCGCATAAGCCACGGCGGTCTGTTGTGAAAACTTCCAGGAGGAAAAATCAATGCCTCTTGTTTGCAGCAAATCGGCCCATGGTCCTGTCCCGGCGGCGATGAATTCGGTTTCCTCAGCCGATTCGGCCAGATGGATGGAAAACGGCATCTGATGCTGCCGGGTGATGTTTTTTAGCTGCGCCAGAAAATCCGGATCAGTGGTATGGGGGGCGTGTCCGGCAAGGGAGAGGGCTTTGCCGGGGCCAATGGATCGGCATGCCGCGGTTTCTGACGCCGCGCCCAGATACTCCCGGAACCAGATTCCCATGACCGGCAGATCGGAAAACAAGGATTCGGTAATGCTCGAAGTGGAGATATCCCCCAGCGTCAGAACGCCTTGGTCCAAAGAGCGCTGATAACCCGCATGGGCCGCTGAAAGAAGTTCGGCTTCCGGGATGGTTTCGCGAAGAGCGATCACCGATTCCACCCAGGAAAGAAAACTTTGCCCTAACAGGGTTTTGCCGCCAAGCCCCCAGAGTTCCATATGGGCATGCGCGTTGACCAGCCCGGGCATGAGCAGTCCCGGGCCATGATCGATGATCTGGTCCGAATTCCGGATCTCCGCCCTGCCCTGCTCCCATGCCCCGGCTTCAAGGATGCGGCCGTCCGATGTGGTTACATAGCCGTTTGGAATCAGGGTCCGTGGATTGATCATGAGCCAGCCGGCCCGGTGGGTAACGGGCTGCATGTCAGTGGGCATCCGGCGGCAGTTTGTCAACCCGGTCAGCCGGGTGATTTGTCGGCGACGGTCCCTGGTTTTCATGCGGTATGGCCAGTATCCGGTAAAAGCAGTCCCGCTGCCGGGCCTGATACCCCGCGTCCTGGATCAGGCGGATAATTTCGGACCGCGGCAGTCGGAAACAGACGCCGGCGGCGGCCACCACGTTTTCCTCGATCATGGTGGAGCCGAAGTCATTTGCTCCGAAGGTCAGCGCCAATTGAGCGATTTTGTCGCCCTGGGTGACCCAGGAGGCCTGGAGATTGTCGATATTGTCCAGCATGATCCGGGACACGGCTAGGACCCGCAGATAATCCACGGCCCCGGCCGGGATTACGTCAATTCGCGTATTATCGGGTTGAAACGTCCAGGGGATAAACGCCGTGAATCCGCCGGTTTCATCCTGAAGATCCCGGACGGCGACCAGGTGCTCCATGATCTGAGCATTGGTCTCTACGTGGCCGAACATCATGGTGGCGGTGGTGCGCATGCCCAAATGATGGGCCGTGCGCATGACATCCAGCCATTGACCGGCCGTGCATTTTCCCGGCGACACCCGGCTCCGGACCGCATCCACCAGAATCTCGGCCCCGCCGCCGGGAATGGAATCCAGACCCGCGGCGTTAAGCCGTTCAATAACCACTTGAACCGATATATTGTGTTTTTCCGCGAGAAAAAAAATCTCCGGCGGCGAAAATCCGTGGATGTGAATGGAAAATTCCGATTTGATATGCCTCAAAAGATCTTCGAAATACTCGATTCCCAGATCCGGATGCATGCCGCCCTGGAGCAGAACCTGGGTGCCCCCCAGTTCTAAAGTCTCTTCGATCTTGCGATCCAGGTCGGCGGTTTCAATGACATATCCCTCGGGATGTCCCGGCGGACGGAAAAACGCGCAGAACCGGCATCCGGAAACACAGATATTGGTATAATTGATGTTCCGGTCGGAAACAAAGGTGACCGTCGGTTCAGGATGGAGGCGACGGCGAACACTGTCAGCAAGAAATGCCAGTTCATGCAGGTCAACGGATTCCAGAAGAAAAAGACCTTCCTCGCCGCTGAGCCGCTGGCTGTTTTCGATTTTTTGTTTAATATCTTCCCATCGATTCATGATGTTATTTTTTATCTCTTAACCGGCCGGTAAAAGGAATCCCGCTCCACGGGTTCAAACCCCGCCGAACGGATCATCGTCTTCATCTGCCGGCGGGTAAGCCCTTTGGCCGAAGTGGCGCCGGCCATGTGAGTGATTTTTTCTTCGATAATGGTGCCGTCCAGATCATCGGCCCCATAGGCCAGGGCCACCTGGGCGAGTTTTTCGCCGATCATGACCCAGTAGGCCTTGATATGCTCGAAATTGTCCAGAATGAGTCGGGCAGCGGCAATGGTTTTGAGGTCATCAAACGCCGTGGTCCGGGCAATATGATCCAGCGGCGTGTTGGCGGAATGAAACGCCAAGGGAATAAACGCGGAAAACCCGCCCGTCTGATCCTGGAGCTCCCGCAGCCGGATCAGATGGGCCACCCGCTCTTCGATAGTTTCGATATGACCGTAAAGCAGCGTGGCGTTAGACTTCAGACCGGCCTTATGAAGCTCGATCATCACCGCCAGCCACCGGTCGCTGCTGATTTTTCGCGGAAACAGCTCCTGCCTTACCCGCTCGCTCATTACCTCGGCCCCACCCCCTGGTGTCATGCCCAGTCCGGCATCCTTGAGAGCGCCAATGGCATCGGCTAAGGACATGCCGAAAATGCCGGCCAGCCAGTCGATTTCCACGGCGGTAAACGCCTTGATGGTGGCTGCCGGCCGCACATCCTTGATGGTGCTGAGCAGATCAAGATAATAGGTGAATGGAAGGGCCGGATTCAGGCCGCCCACCATGTGGATTTCGGTAATGGGTTCATTGATGCGGGCCAGCAGTTTTTTCCGGACATCTTCAACAGACAGGGTAAAGGCCGAAGGGTCGCCCACGCTTTTGGAAAACGCGCAGAACCGGCACCGGTTGATGCAGGCGTTGGTATAATTGACATGCTGGTTATAGACGAAAAACGCTTTGTTGCCGTGACGCTTGCGGCGTTGCTGCTCCGCCAGAAATCCGATGCCCGTCATGTCGCTGCTGGCATACAACGTCAGACCGTCAGCCATGTCCAGACGGATGCCGGCTTTGATTTTATCCAGAATCGGATAAAGTGTTTTATCTTTAACAGGAGTGAACATACTGCCTTTTTGCTTGCATTGTGAATAATAAAATACTTTTTCCCGTTGCTGTAATGGTGTAAACAGGGTGGAGCAAAAGATCAAGAGAAACGATAAGCGGAAAGGGAAATAATGGTATGGATATCCTCACCCATCAGAAAATCAGCACCCGGCTGTGCGGCACGCCGGTGTCCGTGGAAAACGGAACCAGCCGGGTTCGCATGGAAACGGAGATGGACATGGCGGTGGATGAATCTGGTCTGGTTCACGGCGGATTTGTTTTCGGTCTGGCCGATCATGCCGCCATGATCGCCGTAAATCATCCGAATGTGGTGCTGGGCGCGGCTGATGTGAGGTTTTTAAAGCCGGTGCGCGCCGGCCAGACCGTGGTGGCCGACGCAAAGATCACGGAGCAAAAGGGCAAAAAACAGATCGTGACCGTGAATGTGGATGCAGAGGGCGAAAAAATATTTTCCGGCGTCTTCACCTGTTTTATTTTAGAAAAACATGTGCTGCAAACATGAACGATAAAATTCAAAATCGCATCATTGCTCTTCGAAATCGCATGGCTGCTGAAAATCTGGATGCGTTTCTGGTGCTTTTCGAAGAAAACAGGCGGTATTTGAGCGGATTTACCGGAGAAGACACCCAGTTTGACGAATCCGCGGGGGTTCTGCTCATCACTGCTGACGCCCTGATCCTGGCCACGGACTCCCGATACGATCTTCAGGCAAAACGCGAAGCCTCTTTCTACGAAGTCATCTGTTACCGCAAGGGACTGGCCACGGAACTGCCGGATATCTTAAAACAGCTTTCGGTTTCCAGAATGGGGTTTGAAAGCCGGCGCATGAGCGTATCCCTGTTTAACAAAATTTGTCAGGCCTTTGACAAAGATCAACTCAACATTGAACTGGTGCCCGTCCCGGACATGGTGGATCATCTGCGGATGATCAAGGATGAAGACGAAATCGCCGCCATCCGAACGGCGGTTGCTGCTGCGGAATCCGCCTTTGCCGGCCTGCTCAACACCCTGGCGCTTGGCATGAGCGAGGCCGAGGCTGCCTGGGAACTGGAAAAAAACATGCGCGCGGCCGGAGCCCAGTGTCCGTCATTTCCGATTATTGCCGCATTCGGCAAAAACGCCGCCCTGCCCCACGCCATCCCCGGCAGTGACCGCCTGCAACCGGAACAGCCGCTGCTGTTTGACTGGGGTGCCAGGGTAAACGGATATTGCAGCGATATGACGCGCACGCTGATATCGGGAAAATCAGACGTATTCGACAAAATTTTCACCATTGTCAATGATGCCCGGAAAATGGCCATTGATGCCATCCGGCCCGGTAGTCATTCCCAACAGATCGATGATATCGCCCGCGGGCATATCGCGAAAAAAGGATACGGCGATTATTTCGGCCATAGTCTGGGGCACGGCCTTGGCATGGCCGTACATGAATCCCCATCCATCAGTCCCCTGGCGGAACGGGACGTGGAACTGATCGAAGATATGGTGTTTACCATCGAACCCGGTATCTATCTGCCGGACTGGGGCGGCATCCGCCTGGAAAGCATGGTCCGGGTAACCAGGGACAGTGCTGAGGTGCTGAATCACCTGCCCATTGTCATTGATTTTTTCGGATAAACCCATGCCGGATCTGCACCCCCTGGTGGACCGCTACATCAGTTATCTGATCGTGGAAAAAGGGCTGGCAGCGGCCACCATTGAAGCCTACGCGAATGATCTGGCACGATTTTCTGATTTTCTGACCGCCCAAAAGATCGGCAATATCACCGATACCGATACGGCCGTGATTTTAAAATACCTGATTCATCTGCGGGGTGAAGATCTGGAAGCCCGTTCCCGGGCCCGCCATTTGGTGACCCTGCGGGGATTTTTCAAGTTTCTGGTTCAGGAAAAGCTGATCAAACAAAATCCGGCAAAAGTTATTGACCTGCCCAAGTCCGGGTTGAAGCTGCCGGATGTGCTGTCTTCTGATGAAGTCCGCTCCATTTTAGATGCTCCGGATCCGGAAACGCCCAGAGGGTCACGGGATGCGGCCATGCTGGAACTGCTCTATGCCGCCGGGCTGCGGGTGAGCGAGTTGATTCATGTGAAAATTCCGGATGTCAATCTTGAGGTCGGCTTTGTCAGAACCATGGGGAAAGGGTCCAAAGAGCGGGTGGTGCCCATCGGCAGTCATGCCAGGGAAAAGATTGCTGATTTCATCAAACACGGACGGCCTCGGCTGTTAAAGCAACTGGTCAGCCCTTACCTGTTTGTGGCCCGGGCCGGAAAACCCATGACCCGCCAGGGATTCTGGAAGCTGATCAAACAATATACGGTCAAGGCGGGCATTGACAAGGAAATCACCCCTCATACCTTCCGGCACTCCTTTGCCAGTCATCTGCTGGAAGGCGGGGCGGATCTGCGCTCGGTCCAGATGATGCTGGGTCACGTGGATATCTCCACCACCCAGATCTATACCCACGTGGCCCGGGAGCATTTAAAACGGATGCATGAAAAATATCATCCCCGGGGGTGA
>CAZRES010000030.1:0-25734 GCA_964598885.1 uncultured Desulfobacteraceae bacterium
GTTGTCTAACTGATTTTTTTAAAAACAAAAGGGCATCCCGGAAATTATTTTTGGGATGCCCTTTTTCATTTCGATTTCAGCGCGGACCCACTCCCATCACCCTTCCGTCTTTAGTAAAACCTTTCTTAATTTATGAGTTTTTTTCTTTGCAGAACAGGACGGGGATCGATGAGATGGCTGCGGAGCCATTCCATATCGCCGCCGGTGCCCATGGATAGTTCAAGCAGTTCGGAAAACCGAAAAATCGGTATTTTTCCGGGAAGTTCACTTCTGATTTCCAGATTCATCTGACACATGACACAGGCGGTAACGATACAATCCGCCCCGGAACGTTCGGCGCTTGCCATGATGTCGGCCACCGTTCGTGTGGCAATATCCGGCCGGGAGGCCGTTAAAAATGTTCCGCAGCATCGGGTTGCATTCAGCCAGTTGACGGGTTCAGCGCCCAGAGACAACAGGACTTTTTCCATCAGTCCGTAATAATTTTTTTCAAGCCGCATTACCGGCGGGCGAGAGAGCATGCACCCATAATAAGCCGCGACTTTCAAGCCTTTCAGCCCGGGCTGATTTGTATCAAGGGTTCCGGCTTTCACCAGATCCCATATAAGCTCGAAAAAAGTAATGATCTCAAGATCTTTATCAAAATCACGATTCCACATCCGTTCATAATCGTTTCGAAATTCCTCGTCTTGTTGCAGCCGCATGTGGGCGAGCTTTAATCGCATATGGCAGTTCGGGCAGGGGGCAATAAGGGGCTGACCGGCCGGGGCCAGGGCCAGGTTTCTTGTGGGCAACATCTCGGATAGACTGTGATCGATGCTGTGGGTAGAAGAAGAACCGCAGCAGTTCCAGTCATCAAGCCCTATGAGCGCCACATTATGGCGGAGAGCGAAAGTGTGAAGCGGATCATTTTTTCCCTTGGCGGTGGTCGCCAGTGAGCAGCCGGGAAAATAACTGATTTCTTGTAATTTTTTATCCGACATTATGCGCCGCCTTTGCGTGATTAAAAAGTTTTCGGATATCCGGCAGACGGCGGACTTTAGACGGCAGAAGAGGAAGTTTCCGTTTTTGCAGCATGCGCAACCCAACCTTGAAGTCTCCGAACGGATTGCGCCTTGAAATATTGTAGCGCATCATGAGTTCCAGCTTGTGAATCCTGCCATACCTGTAAATGGAGTTGACCACTTCTTTATGGAATTTAAGAACATCGGGTTCGGCGATAACCATCCCCTCCTTGATGGCGGTTTGTCTGAGGGCATCCATAAAGTTGCTCATATCGATGGCCTGAGGGCATTGCGCCGAACAGGTGTTGCATCCTACGCAAATCCAAATAGTTGACGATTCCAGTGCGGTTTTTTTCATACCCAGTTGAACCAATCGGATCAACTGGTTGGGATGATAATCCATGAATTCCGAAAAAGGGCATCCTCCGGCGCAGGATTTGCATTGCCAGCAGTGTCCAATATTCACACCGGAAGAACGGATGATTTCGGACCCGAAGGCAGAATCAGTCTTCGATATTTTAATATGGTCCCGCGGTTGTGTGGATTTGTTTTTTATATTTGTTTTCATTGTTGGTGAACCTTTTTTCTTTCTGTTATTATGGCTACGCGTGCCGGAGCTCTGTTGTTGTAATGGGTATAAATGCGAAATTTTTTGAAAATATGCTCGTACAAGATTTTACCACAATGTGATATATATTTATTAACATTAACAAATTATTTGATAGTGTCAACGATTCATTTAACAATCCATTGCTCATCGAACAGTACAATGTTCATTGATAAAATATAAGGGCCCGGGCTCAAAACTTCAAGGTTCTGATGCAGCCGGCAGCGGAAGAAATATTCTCATTGCCTGCAATCAGACTTTCGGCCGAAGCTTTTTTATTTATCGGCTTGCCAAAAGGGTTGATATAATCTAAAGAAATGATTTCCAACCTCCGGCGGTTCGTTGTCGGGAGCAGTCGCCAGGATGATGGGAGGTCATGTCGATGATGGTCCATGGACCTCCATAGGATCTTTGTTCTGAGAAGAGAGGAGATCTGGTTTGAAAAAAACCCCGCCATCGCGAAGTAATGCGGTTACCGGCGAACAGAGGTGTATTCTTTCAATATGGCGGTGGCTGTCGATTGCGGCGCTGTTATTTCTGATTATTCTGCCGTCTCCGGCCTGCATGAAAGTGGGGCCGGATTATAACGGCGCTGAACTTGCCATGAAAATGCCGGCCGGCTTTGAACACCATTCCGGCGAACCCATCGCCGCGTCATTTACGGACCTCTGGTGGCATGAATTCAATGATCCGGAACTCAATCGGGTAGTGGCCGCCGTGATGGAAGACAATCCGGATATCCGGACCGCCGCCTACCGGGTGACGGAAGCAGCGGCGATTCTTCGACAGACCGGCGCGGACCGTTATCCGTCGGTCAATCTGAGGGCCCAGTCCACCCGGCAGAAGCAGGCCATGCCGAACCCGCTCTCCGGCGAGATGGTTTCGGTCACTTCCACCACCCATTCTTTGGCCCTGCCGGCATCTTTTGAACTGGATTTATGGGGCCGGCTGGCCCGGGCTACCGAAGCGGTGCAAGCCGAACTGCTGGCGTCTGAGGAAAATCAACGCGCCGTCACCCATTCTCTGGTAGCCGAAACCGTAAATCTTTATCTGCAAATCAACATGCTCAAGCGTAAAATCCAGGTAAACCGGGATACGGTAGACGCCTACGGCCAGGGACTGGATCTTACCGAAAGCCGGTACCGCCGGGGATTGACGTCGATATTAGATGTGCGTCAGGCCCGACGGGCCCTGTCCGCGGCCGAGGCCCAGCTTCCGGATCTGCGGTCGGCCCTGGGCGCCGCCCGTCAGAGGCTGGCGACGCTGCAGGGGCGTTACCCCGAAGTCGGAAGCGATGATTTTGCGACAGCCGCTGCCTTTGTGCCGCCCAGCCCCATTCCCGCCGGACTCCCTTCCCAACTGCTGGAACGGCGGCCCGATATCCGAGTTGCCGAGGCCGCTCTTCAGGCTGCCTCGGCCCGGATCGGCGCGGCAAAGGCGGCGCGGTTCCCCGGCATTACCTTAACGGGAAGCTTCGGTTATGCCTCCGATGATATCAGCGACCTTTTCCGACCGGAAAACGAGTTGTGGCAAATCGCCGCGGGGGGTCTGCAGCCGCTGTTTAATGCCGGCAAGCTGGCCGCCGCCCAGGCCGCGGCTGAAGCCCGCTATGAGCAGGCCCGCATGGTCTATGCCAAAACCGTGCTCAATGCCTTTGCCGAAGTCGAAGGCGCTCTGCTGAATCAGAAAGAATTCGAACACCGGCGGCAGCGCGTTCGGATTTTTCTGGAGGAGGCCGATGCTGTTGTGAAAATTGCCGAAGATCGCTACCGCCGGGGTCTTGTCGATTATCTGACCGTTCTGGATGCTCAAGTGGCAAGTTTTGAAGCAAAAATGCAAATCGTGGATGCCGAATATGCCGTGCTCTCCAACCGGGTGCGTCTCTATCGGGTCCTGGGAGGCGGCTGGGACGCTGTCGCCCGGCAGGAGACAGTGCCGCACTCTTTATCTTCATCATCATTTTGAGGGAAACCCATGTCCCGATCCAAGCGTCTGTTAATCCAACTGGTGATCGCCGCAATTATTGCAGCAGCAGGGGTTGTCGGATTTAAAATCCTTAAAGCCGGCCGCGAGGGCCCCCGTCACGAAACACGGATTGCTTCCGTGCCGCTGGTGCAGACCGTTGCGGTGCGCACCGGACCCTTCCAATTCATGGTCACCGGCTATGGCACGGTGCGCCCGGTAACCCAAATTCAACTGGCGGCTCAGGTGGGCGGCAAGGTAATTGATATTTCACCCGCCCTGGTCAACGGAGGCCTGTTTGAAAAGGATGAGCGGGTGCTGATGATTGATCCGGCCGATTATGAAATCGCCGTAACTCTTGCTTCGGCCCGGATCAAGGATGCGGAAAGCCAGCTCCAGATGATCAAAGAAGACGCGGCCGCCTCCCGGGAGGAATGGATGCGCCTGAATCCGGGCGAAGATGCTCCCGCCCTGGTGGCCAAGGAACCCCAATTGGCCGCAGCGTTGGCCCGCCTGGAGGCGGAGCAGGCGAATCTGACCGATGCGCGCCTTAAACTGTCCCGCACCCGGCTTACGGCGCCTTTTGCCTGCCGGGTGACGGCCCGGCAGGTGGGGTACGGCCAGTACGTGATTCCCGGCCAGCCGCTGGCCACCCTGCACGCCACCGATGCCGCCGAGATTATCATTCCTTTGGAAGACCGGGACCTTGCCTGGTTTGACCTGCCCGGCTATACCACGGCCAATTCTATCGGCTCTCCAGCGGATGTTTATGTCGAGGTCTCCGGACGGCAAAGCAGTTGGAAGGGCCGGGTGGTCCGCTCCGAAGGCCGGATTGATGAACGCACCCGTATGCACCATGTGGTAATCCGGGTGGAGAATCCCTATGAAAGGATTCCGCCGCTGGTGGCGGGCCAGTTCGCCGAAGTGCGCATCAAGGGGCGGGTCCTGGACGACGCTGCTGTAATCCCCCGAGCGGCTCTTCGCGCCGCCGATACGATCTGGGTGGCCGATCCGGTTGAAGGCCGGTTGTTTTTCCGGAAAGTGACCGTGGCCAGGGCCGATGACGAGGGCGTCATCCTTTCCGCCGGCATTTTCGACAACGAACAGGTGGTGATATCGCCGCTCAAGGTCGTCACCGACGGCATGCGCATCCGGTCTTTACCAGCCGGTGGAGGCGATATCTGATGAGAGCCGCCGTTGCCTGGTTCGCTGAAAATCATGTCGCCGCCAATCTGCTGATGTTTTTTTTCCTGGTGGCCGGCATCACCACGGCCGCGGGCATCAAGCTGGAAATTTTTCCCGAAGCCAGCCTGGATATGATCAAGATAACGGTGGAATATCCGGGGGCCTCTCCCGAAGAAGTGGAGGAAGGGGTCATCCGCCGTATCGAGGAAAATATCGCCGGCCTGACCGGCATCAAAAGAATCGATTCCACGGCCCGGGAAGGTCTGGCCACCATCACCATGGAGGTGATGAAAGACTGGGATGTCAGCACCCTGCTGGATGAAGTCAAGGCCGAGGTGGACCGGATTACCACCTTGCCGGATGAGGCCGAAAAACCGGTGATCCGGGAAATCATTCAACAGATCCAGGTGGTCAGCGTGGCGGTTTACGGCGATGCCGATGAAGCCGTGATCAAGCATCTGGCGGAAACCATCAAGGACGATATCACCAATCTGCCGGATATCACCATGGCCAGCATGGCCGCGGCCCGGGAAAACGAAATCCATATCGAGATCCGGGAAAAGGATCTCCGCAAATACGGTCTGAATCTGGGCATGGTGGCTGAAGCCGTCACCCGCAACAGCCTTGATCTTCCCGCCGGGCGCCTCAAAACCGACGCCGGCGAAATCCTGATCCGGACCAAGGGCCGGAAGTATCATGCCGATGATTATCGGGATATCCCTGTTATTACCCGGCCGGACGGCAGCCGGGTCACCCTGGCCGATATCGCCGTGATTCGTGAAGGCTTTGCCGACGTGGATCTGTTCGCCAGCTTTGACGGCAAGCCCGCCATCATCATCAACGTGTTCCGGGTGGCCGACCAGAGCGCCCTTAAGGTAGCTGCCGGCGTCAAGGAGTTCGTGGCGGAACGGGAGGCAACTCTTCCCGAGGGCTTGGAGCTTGAAGTTTACAATGATTATGCGCGGATCCTCAAAAGCCGGCTGGAGTTGCTGGGCAAAAACCTGTTCTGGGGACTGATCCTGGTGGCGATTTTGCTGGGGATGTTTCTTAATGTCCGGGTGGCATTCTGGGTGACTCTGGGGATCCCCATCAGTTTCGCCGGCGCCGTGATGCTCATGCCCCATTACGACATCTCACTGAACATGCTGTCGCTGTTTGCGTTCATCATGGTGCTGGGCATCGTGGTGGATGACGCCATCATTGTGGGAGAAAATGTTTTTTCCAGGCAGGAAGCCGGCATGGCGCCGCTGGCCGCTTCCATTGAAGGAACCCTGGAAGTGGGACGGCCCGTGATTTTTTCCGTGCTCACCACCATTGCCGCGTTTTCACCTCTGCTGCTGGCGGGCGGCATGATCGGTAAACTCATGCGCAATATCCCGCTGGTGGTCATCCTGGTGCTGGCGGTTTCTTTGATCGAGTCGTTGCTCATTCTTCCCGCCCACCTGGCTCGCAGCAAGGCCGCCAGAATCGCTCATGCCGGTCAGAGCCGACCCGGCGTCATGGCCCGGGCGTTAGACTGGGTGATTAAAAACATCTATTCGGGACTGGCGACCGTTTGCGTAAAATGGCGCTATATCACCGTATCCATCGGCATGGCTCTTTTACTGGTGACCTTGGGCATATGGGCGTCGGGAAAAATGAAATTCACCTTTTTTCCCAAGGTGGAAGGCGATGTGATCCAGTGTTTGATCACCATGCCCGCCGGCGCGCCCATGGAACAGACAAAAGAGGTGGTCCGGTTCATCGAACAGACCGGCATTGACCTGCTGGCCGAACAGGACCGGGATCGGCCGGAACAAGCGCCGCCTCTGCTGGAATACAGCGCCTCGCTGATCGGCGCTCATGTCAATCCTCGCGGGAACCAGGGAGATACCGGCGGGCATCTGGCGCAGATCTGGATTCAGTTGATCGAAGGCGAAATCCGCGACATCAGCTCCGAAAAACTCACCAATCTCTGGCGGGAGCGGGTCGGGGCCGTCCCGGAGGTCGAATCCCTTTTGTTTCAAAGTGAAATCCACAGCGTGGGAAACCCCGTGGAGGTGCATCTTTCCTTAAATGATTATCACCGGCTCAAGGATGCGGCCGAAGCCCTGAAAGCCGAGCTGGCGGCCTATCCCGGTGTGTTTGACATCAGAGACAGTTTTTTGCCCGGGAAAATGGAGATGCAGCTTCATCTCAAACCCCAGGCGGAAACGCTGGGCATTACCATCAGCGAGCTGGCCCGTCAGGTGCGGCATGGCTTCTACGGGGCCGAAGCCCTTCGGTTTCAGCGGGATAAAAACGAAATCCGGGTGCTGGTCCGGTTCCCCGAGGACGAGCGCCGGTCCCTGCATTTTATCGAGCAGATGCGCATCCGCACCCCGTCTGGGCAAGAAGTGCCTTTCGGTGTGGTGGCATCTGTAGAGATGACAAGAGGGTATACCCAGATTGAGCGGGCTCAGCGCCTGCGGGTGGTTAAGGTAATGGCCGATGTCAATGAAAGCATCGCCAATGCAAACGAGATCCGGCAGGAGTTGCTCACCGAGGTTCTGCCCCGGCTGGCCGGCCTTTACTCCGGCCTTCGATTTGCCATGGAAGGAGAGGGAAAGGAGCAGCGCGAATCCCTGGGGGATGTGTTCAAAGGCTTCATCCTTGCCTTGTTCTGCATTTACGCGCTTTTAGCCATCCCGTTTAAATCCTTTTCCCAGCCCCTGGTGGTCATGATGGCCATTCCGTTCGGCATTGTGGGCGCGGTCTGGGGGCACCTGCTCATGGGCTATAACCTCAGTATCGTCAGTATTTTCGGTATTGTCGGGCTTTCCGGCGTGGTGGTCAACGATTCCCTGGTGCTGGTGCACCGCGTCAACCGGCTCCGGGAGAGCGGCATGGTGCTTCGAGACGCTGTGATCCAAAGCGGGATTCAGCGTTTTCGGGCCGTGATTTTAACTTCTCTCACCACCTTTGCCGGCCTGGTTCCCATTCTGCTGGAAACCAGCCTCCAGGCGCGGTTCTTAAAGCCCATGGCCGTGAGCATCGGTTTCGGGGTGCTTCTGGCTACCGGCATAACCCTGGTTTTGATCCCCTGCGGATATATGATACTTGAAGACATCAAAGGTGTCGGAGCCAGGATAAAAAATGCGGCCGGCGGTTCTTAAGACAACCGGCCGGAATCACCCAACCGGAATTCATGTCTTGACATCTAACTGAAAATGCAACAACCATCAGCATTAAAGCCGCATTAAAATAAACTATAATATGTTGAGAAGATATGGAAATCCAAACACCCGATAGCATTAAAACAAGCCTGCTGGAGCCCCTGGAATATGATTACCGGACCCGGCGGGATATTCATATCATCATTGAGCAGCCGGAATATTCTTCGGTATGTCCGCGGACCGGTCTGCCGGACACGGGATGCATCACCATTTCCTATGCACCGGATCAGACCATCATCGAACTCAAGTCCTTGAAGCTCTATTTGCTCCAGTACCGCAATGTCGGTATTTTTTACGAAAATATCGTCAACCGCATCCTTGATGACTTGATAGCCGTGCTGCAGCCGAAGCAGATGACGGTGACCGGAAAATTCACCCCCCGGGGCGGGATCACCTCTACCGTAACCGCGACGTTTCCCTGATCAAAAAACGCTCCCTTGCCTCCATATCCCGCCTCATTTTGAGTTGTAAGTTAAAAAAAACTATACCATAATCGGGAAGACAGTTTTTCGGGATAGAATATTCATTTCATCTGTATCAGGAGGAGCGCGGATTGCCCCGCTGGTGTTTGATCAGTCTGTTATTTTTGATCTCCTGTTCGCATCTTTATCTGACCTTCCCGGCGGCCGCACAGGCGGGCAACTGCAAAATCTCCCTGAATCCGTACACGGAAGGATGGGCGGACAGTTCCGGTTTTATGGATTTTGACGACATCCTCCATTCTTCTGATGTTCATTTTAAACCCGTAAATGAAATAAAGATCAACAAGGGCTCGCCGGATATCGTCATCTGGTTCCGATTCAAGGCAGCCGATGTTATCAAATCCGGCGTGGACTGTCGGTCCGGTTTGTTTCTTTTCGTCGGCTATTTCCTGCCGCAAAAGATTTCGTTATTTATACCCGTAGAAAATTCAGGCGATACTTCCTTTCTTACCCATAAATTCGGGTGGAAAGCCATCCCTTCATCAAGGGATCCTGGGTTTGCCAACAATTCCTTCTATCTGCCCCGGCAGTTCGATCCAAACCGGTATTTTTATATACGCACCTCCGACGCATTCGGCGGTATACCGCAGCTTTTCTTATTCGGTCCCGCAGCTTATGACCGCTTCATATCAGAAAAACAGGCGCTGGAATGGCTGATTGCGGGCATCCTGCTCTCCATGCTTCTATATAATCTTGCCATTTTTATTTTTCTGCGGGACCGGCCATACTTATATTATGTGCTCTACATCGGGTTTCTACTGATCTATCTGTTGACCCTTTGGGGACAGACCCGGTTATTTCATGACGGATTGTTCAGATTTCTGATGCAGCATATCATTCTGATCTCTATTCTGTCAGCGATTTCAGCCCTCTGGTTTGCCAGGTCTTTTCTGGGATCCCGGGAACATACGCCCAGGCTTGATCTTACCATTAAGGGACTTGCGGCCGTTTTGGTCGGCAGCGCCGTTCTCGATCTTTTCCACTACTCCAGCGCGGCCAACCTGGCGGTGCTTGCTACGGTTTCCATTCTTCCATTGCCCCTTATCGGCGCCGGGTGGGTGCGGCTGCGCCAGGGCTTTATACCGGCCCGGTATTTTTTGACGGCCTGGGGAGTTCTATTGATCGGCGTGCTGACATTCATTCTATTCAGTTTCGGCGTCTTGCCCATGACTTTATTAAGTTTTCATTCCGTCGGGATGGCATCGGCATTAGAATCGATTTTGCTTTCATTTGCCCTGGCGGATCGCATCCGCATCCTCAATCTCCATCGTCAGCAGTTGCTCGAAAGCGAACGCCGCCTGGGCCGGCTGACCATCACCGATGAACTGACCGGCCTGAAAAACAAGCGATTTTTCGACAGCAAGCTGGCCAGCGAAGTGGATCACTCCCGCCGCATGCATCAGCCCCTTGCCATGATCCTTTTGGATGTGGATCATTTCAAGGACTATAATGATACATACGGGCATCTGGAAGGCGATGCCGTGCTCGCCGGAATAGGGGTCATCATCCGGGATATGATCCGGGAAAATGATACGGGATGCCGTTACGGCGGGGAGGAGTTCGTGATTATCCTCCCGGGCGTGGAGAAAGAAAAAGCTTTTGAGATTTCCGAAAGGATACGGAAGAAGATTTTTCATCACTTTGCATCGGTTTCGCACGGCGCTGTAACGATCAGCGCCGGCATTGCCGTCCTGCAGCCCGGCGATGACCCGGAATCCTTTTTCAGCCGGGCGGATCATGCCATGTATCTGGCCAAAAGAAGCGGCAGAAATCGCACCATAATTTCAAACCCGTAAAGCATCAATTAATGCGTTCGGGGAGCATCCGTATGATCAAGTTATCCGGCAGACCGCCGAATATTATGTTTGATGATAAAAAGGATGTCCGAAAACCGACAGGACAACGCCCAGAATTTTCTGCACTTTTGATTTTATCATCCTGCCGATCTATTTGAACAGGTCCCGGTCCCTGAGAATGTTTAATAACCGTATAGCCTTCTTCCGGGGCGTGCCGTCAAGGATTTGGCCCTGTCGTGTTTTTTCGGGAAAAGCGTATCTGGAGATGCGGGATGGCGTTTCCGCGATACCCAGGGAATCTGCGTCGATGGTGGTCAGGCCTGCGGCACGGGCACGCAGCAGGTTGGACACCGACGGATAACGGGGTTCGTTGATGCCGGTCTGGATGGTCAGCAGGGCCGGAAGAGGAATCCGGCGCATTTCCCTAACCCCACCCTCGAGTTCCCGCTCCACGTAAACCGACAGTCCATTATTATCCTCTTCCCGGATGTTTTCCATAACCACGGATGTGGCCCAGGGCAGTGCGAGCCGCTCGGCCAGCATGGAACCCGTGGCCATCTGCATCATGTCCTCGGACATGATGCCGGTGATCACCAAGTCATACCCTTTAGGCCTCGCAAACCGGGCGATGCAGGCGGAGACGAATACGGCGTCGCCGGATGCCGCATAATTATTGGTTTTAATATGAAATCCGGCATCAGCGCCCATGCCGACGGCCCGGAAAACGGCTTTTGAAGCCCCGGCCGGTCCCACGCCAACCACATCCACCAAAGTGCCGGAATGAGCCGCTTTGATGCGCACCGCCTCTTCCACAGCAAATTCATCAAACCGGTTCATGCGCAAAATGGTCGCATCATGGATGTGGACATGGGGCCATTCGCCGTTAAACCGGATCACTTCATCGGGTTCCGGCACTGCCTTGACGCATACGAGGATCTTCATTGGGTTTGCCTTTTGAGTTTCAACCATTCTAACCTATTGACGATTCAGGTCAAGCAAAAATAGAACGCTCGCTCGTTTTTATATTGACATGCCGCGGCTTTCCGGATAGATTCAGAGATAACTACTCCGGGTTAAAGAGCAAAATGTTCAACCGGAAGTCGAGTCAACCGGAATCAAAAGGATCATCCCGGGTCAAAAAACCGAATATGCATCGTTCCAGCGCCGCCTATCCGCGTCGCGGGCACGACAACCGTCACCCAAAAGGGGGCATCATGGATTTTACCGTATCGGAAAAAATGCAGGCCATTTTGGACCTGGTCAATGAATTTATCGATCGGGAGCTTATTCCGCTGGAAGCGGAATTTACCCATCAGGGATTCAGAGAAATGCTGCCGGTGATCCGGAAAAAGCAGGAAAAGGTCCGGCAGATGGAATTGTGGGCGCCCAATTTTCCCACCGATTGCGGCGGCATGGGACTTACCCTGCTGGAGCACGGACTGCTCTCCGAGGCTCTGGGCCGATCCCCTTTGGGCCATTACGTGTTCTGGTGCCAGGCCCCGGACGCCGGAAACGTGGAGATCCTTCATCTCCACGGCACCCCGGAACAGAAGGAAAAATATCTCAAACCGCTGGTGGCCGGCCGAATCCGGAGTTGCTTTGCCATGACCGAAGTGGATATGCCCGGCTCCAATCCCGTGCTGCTGGAAACCACCGCGGTGACCGACGGTGATGATTACGTCATCAACGGCCATAAATGGTTTGCCACGGCCGCTGACGGCGCGGATTTCGCCATTGTAATGGCCGTGACCAACCCGGAGGCCCCGGAATACCTCCAGGCCAGCATGATCATCGTGCCCACCGACACCCCGGGCTTCAATCTGGTGCGCAATATCCCCGTCATGGGCCATGAAGGCGAAGATTATTTTTCCCACGGGGAAATCCTGTTCCAATCCTGCCGGGTTCCCAGGGCCAATCTGTTGGGGCCGGAGGGGCACGGGTTCGTCATTGCCCAGGAACGGCTTGGACCGGGCCGCATTCATCACTGCATGCGATGGCTGGGAATCTGCCAGCGCTCTTTTGAGATGATGTGCCGCCGGGCCAATGCCCGCAAGATCACCCGGGACGGCAAACCCCTGGCGTCCCGGCAGATCATTCAGGCCTGGGTGGCCGAATGCGCCGCCGACATCCAGGCGGCCCGGCTTATGACCCTGCACGCGGCCTGGAAGATCGACACCCAGGGCGCAAAAGCCGCCCGTCATGAAATTTCGATGATCAAATTCGTAGTGGCCAACACCATGCAGAAGGTGGTGGACCGGGCTTTGCAGGTGTACGGCGGGCTCGGCATGACCGATGACACGATCCTGGCGTTTTTTTTCCGCCACGAGCGGGCGGCCCGGATTTATGACGGCGCCGACGAGGTGCATAAGGTCTCGCTGGCCCGGCGGTTGCTGCAGCTCTATCCGCCCAAAGCGGCATAGGATAAAAGATGAACTTCAACGAATTTAAAAATATGACCCAGCTCTCCATCGAAGAGATTTGCCGGGACACCTACCGGAAGAATCAGCATTCCATTAAGATTAAAAAGGAAGCCGTGGCCGTGAAAAATCTGGCCGCTATTTTCCATACCACTCTTCGGATCAGCAATGAAAAAGGGTTTCAGACCATGAGTCTGCGGGAGTTGAGCCGTGCCTCGGGTTTGAGCATGGGCGCCCTTTATTCCTATTTTACCAGCAAGGATGAACTCCTGGAGATGCTTCAGGATCAGGGGCGGCGCTTGATTCTGAAAATTCTGGCGTCCGTCGTCGATAACGCGTCACCTCCTGCCGAAAAACTGCGGGCCGCAATTCGGGGGCATCTCTATTTGACCGAAGTGATGCAGCCCTGGTTTTATTTTTCCTACATGGAGACCAAAAATCTGGTCAAGCGTCGGCAGAAAAAAGCGATTGAAGGTGAGCTGTCCACGGAAAAGCTGTTTATCGATATTCTGGAAGAAGGGGTCGCTTGCCACGATTTTCAGGTGGCGGATTCGGTTCTGACTGCTTCCCTTCTCAAGGCCATGCTGCAAGACTGGTATCTGAAGCGCTGGAAATATGCCGGCCGCCGGATTTCGGTGGATCAGTATGCGGATTTTCTGATCGGTTTCATGGAATCCGCCATTCGGTCCGAGGCGCAAGCGGTACGGTGAAAATCGTTTTTTTCAAAATATTCCCGGAACAGGTAAAATCGGACTTTTTGCAAACCCGTCAAGATAAGAATACGATAAAAATTATACGAATTATGGCCATAATTGGAGAAAAACCATGACCATCACGGATCAGGCCGCCGCAATAAGGAAAGGAGAAGAACTGGACGTTGCAGCCGTGAGGGCTTTTTTAGACGACGCTCTCGGCGGATTGGACGGACCGCTTGGAATTCGCCAGTATCCCTCCGGATTTTCGAATCTGACGTACGCGTTGAGCGCCGGAAAGCGGAATATGGTGCTGCGCCGCCCGCCCTTCGGCAAAAAGGCGAAGACCGCCCATGACATGGGCCGGGAATTTAAGATTTTAAGCGCCCTTTATCCGGTGTTTCCCTATTGCCCGAAGCCCCTGGCCTACACCGAAGACGAGAGCATCATGGGTTGTCCGTTTTACGTCATGGAAAAAATATCCGGGGTGATTCTGCGCAAGGATCTGCCGCCGGGACTTTCTCTTGGCCCGAAAGAGGTCCGCCGGCTTTGCGAAAATATGATCGATTTGCAGCAAAGGCTGCATGGGCTTGATTACGCATCCATTGGCCTGGCGGATTTCGGAAAACCCAATGGATATGTAAGGCGCCAGGTGGAGGGATGGTCCCGGCGGTACCGCGACGCCCGAACCCCGGACGTCCCGGATTTCGAGGCCGTGATGGCCTGGCTGGAGCGGCACCAGCCGCCCGACTCCCCGAACCCCGGCATCATCCACAATGATTACAAGTTCGACAACATGGTGCTCAACCCCGATGATCCCACTGAAATTATCGGAATTCTCGACTGGGAAATGGCCACCATCGGCGATCCGCTAATGGACCTGGGCGCGTCCATATCTTATTGGGTGAACCGGGATGACCCCGAGGAAGCCCAACTTATGCGTATGGTGCCCACCACCATCGACGGCATGATGACCCGCAGGGAACTGGTGGCGCTTTATGCCGAAAAATCGGGCATGGAAACGGAAAATTTTGATTTTTATTTTGCCTTCGGCCTGTTTCGGCTGGCGGTGATCGCCCAGCAGATCTATTACCGGTTTTATCACGGACAGACCAGGGACAAGCGGTTTATCAAACTCGGATTCGCCGTGGGTCTGCTCGATACGATGACAAAGCGGGTGATGGAAGGCGGCGGCTACTAGATTCCATCAGGTGGCCGGGAAAAAGATACGCACCCGGGTACCCTGGCCGACAGAGCTGGTAACGCTGACGGCGCCGCCGTTTCCCTTGACGATGCCGTGGACGATGGCAAGCCCCATTCCCGCCCCGTAAGCAAAATCCTTGGTGGTGAAATACGGATCAAAGATGCTGTCGATGTGCGCCGGATCAATCCCCCGGCCGGTGTCGGCCACAGTGATGCGCAGATAATTTCCGGGTTTCATATCAGGATCCATGCCAGATAAGGGGCTTTCCATCACGATATTTTCCACCCGGACTTCCAACCTGCCCCCATGATCCGCCATTGCCTCTACCGCATTGTCCCACAGGTTCGATAGGATCAGGCGGATCTGCTCGGGGGTAATGTTTATCAGCGCGCAGTTATCTTCAATAATGGTTTGAACGGCAATACTGGCGGGCAGGGATAACGTTTTGTTCTTCACGGTTTCGGATACGGCATTTTTGATGTCAACGGGCTTGCTTTCCTCGACGGCCTGATGACTGAAATGGATGAGTTGCCAGACGATGTCCCTGGCCCGGACCACGGCGGTTTCGATGTGTTTCAACCGGGTTCGGGCCGGATGTTCCCGGGAGAGGTTTTGTTCCGCCAGTTCGGTGTTGCCCATAATCACAGCCAGAATGTTGTTGAAATTATGAGCGATGCCGGCGGTAAGGGTCCGGATGGCATCCATTTTATGGGTATACCGGAGTCGGTTTTCCATCTGTTTTCGATCCGTAATATTCCGGGCAATCCCTAGAAGAAGGGTTTCGTCCCGATAATGGAAGGCGCTCAGGCTGACTTCAACCGTTAAAAAACTGCCGTCTTTTCGGCGGTGTCGTGTTTCAAAAACGGTCGTTTTTTCCGTCGCATGCTTCCAGAGGTTTTCCTTGTCCCCGCGTTTTTCAAAATCCGGATCAACATCGGACACCGTCATCTTAAGCAATTCAGTGCGAAGATAGCCGAGACGCTCGCAGGCCACCCGATTAACCATCCGGAATCGCCCATCCAGATCAACCAGAAACATGGCGTCCACAGCCTGTTCCAGCATAGACCGGAATCGCTCTTCGCTTTCCTGTAAAGCCTTAAGGGTTTCCATTCGAAGGGTCATGTCGGCTTCAAGTTTCTGATTGGCCTGTGTCAGTTTCCGGGTGAACTTTTCGATATCGGCCAGCAGGGCATCGAATTCCCCGGCTAAAATTCCGATCTCGTCAGAACGGTGAATGCCCAGTCGAACAGAATAGTTTCCGTTCCGACGGACGTCCAGTGCGTGGGAGGTGAGGCGCTTCATGGGAAAAATCACCAACCGGTTCAGACTGACAAAAACGAGCAAAAAGAAAACAATACTTGCCAGGATGATCAAATAAATGCCGATTCGAATGGCTTCATACCCCCGTGATGAGATGCTCCTTGGCAGGGACAGGCTGAGCAGAAGACTAGGATTGCCCGTGATATCAGACAATACCGAATAGATCATCAATTGTTTTGAATCAACGGGGACAATCAAAAATGGCCTGTCGCCGCCGATCCGGTCGGTGATATCTTTTGCCGAAGGCGGCAAAGAGGTGTCGTTTATCATCTGAATCCGGTAGTCCACCAGGGTCAGACCGCCTAAGACCTGAAGAAGCTCATCGTCAATAAAACGACCCATGATCAGCGTACCCCGGGCGGGTCCTTCATGATCGCTTTTCAAAATGGGACAGGCCGCCACCAGCATGGGTCCGTTATCGGTGATGAAGACGCCTTTTCGTTTTTTTTCTCCGGCAAGAGGATCGATGAAAAGGGGATGGGTTTTGGGAAGTGCATTGGCGGGGAATTGCCGGACGTTGAGCGTAACGGCCGTGTGGATATCGTGTATTGCTCTCCAGACCACCCGGCCGTCGAGGTCACAGAAATAGATCAAATTCAAATGATTATTCTCAAAAGTGTCGATTTGAAGATTTGTTTCAATATACTCGAGGTTGACGGACTGAATAAAATTATAGGTATCGTCCCAGGAGGCCCAATCCAGACAAATATCACTTAAATGCTGGATTTGATGGTCAATTGCCGCAATCATCCGTTGCGCGTCCTGCATCGCTTCTTGCCGTTCAAGGTCCAGAAATCCGGGCAGAGCGATCTGATACTGGGCATAGATGCCCGCCGCCGCGATTCCAATCACCGCGCAGAACAGAAGCACTCCGATTTTAGTATGAATGGACATGATTATTGTGTTGTTTTCGTTTTTTTAAAGAGAGTTACCATACGATAAATTTAAAAAAATATGCAAAAATAATGCCCGAATCGGGCTACGGCCGGGGTTTTTGTCATACCATTTTTAATTCTTTTCCCGCCGTGTTCTGGAATTGGCGGTTTATCAGATCAAAGATAGCAGTAGTAAGGGTAAAGCCGAAAAGCCCGGCGGTAACCGAGTGCGTTGCCATGCGAAACGGAGGAAGGTAACCGTAGAAAACTAATAAAAAAACCGGGCATGACAAATTTTGTCATGCCCGGTGTCAAAAAATGCTAACTTTTCTTTTTTTGCCGGACGGATGTAACTCGCGCCCGTTAAGTGAGGATGAAACTTCTATCGTTCGTTGATCGGCACATATTCATTTTTTTTCTGTCCCATATAGACCTGCCGCGGCCGGCACAGCCGCTGCTCCGGATCATCCAGATTCTCCTTCCACTGGGCGATCCATCCCGGCAGCCTGCCGATGGCAAACATTACCGTGAACATGGTAAGGGGGATGCCCATGGCGCGGAGCAGGATGCCGCTGTAAAAGTCAACATTCGGATAAAGGTTGTGATCAATAAAGTACTTGTCGTTAAGAGCGATCTCTTCCAGCGCTTTGGCAATATCTAACAGCGGATCATTAATTTCGAGTTTGGGAAGTACCTTATCGCACATCTGTTTCATGATCTTGGCCCGGGGATCATAGGTTTTATAGACCCGGTGACCGAATCCCATGAGCCGGAACGGGTTGTTTTTATCTTTGGCCTGGGCGATGATATCCGGGATTTTAATTCCCTCCTTATGAATCCGGGTCAGCATTTCGATGACCTTCTGATTCGCGCCGCCGTGAAGGGGACCCCAAAGGGCTGAGATGCCGGCGGACAGGGACGCATAGATGTTTGTCCTGGCGCTGCCCACGGTGCGGACCGTAGCGGTGGAACAGTTCTGTTCGTGATCCCCGTGAAGAATCCAGAATACGTTGAGGGCCTTGACCATGTCCTTATCAAGAACATAGGGTTTTACCGGAGTATCAAACATCATATTGAGAAAATTGGCGCAGTAGGTATAATCCGGTCGGGGATAAATGACTTTGTGGCCCCGGGAAATTTTATACGACATGGCGGCCATGGTGCGTATCTTGGAAAGCAGCCGCAGAAAGGTGATTTCAAATCCTTCCTCATCATTCATCAATTCGGGATAAAAACTCCGCAGAGCGTTGACCATGGCTGACAGAATTCCCATGGGATGCGAGGCCCGGGGAAAATTCTGATAAAAAAACTGCATGTCTTCATGTATGAGGGAATGATCATTGAGCAGAACGCTGGTGCGGGTCAGTTCCTCACGGGTGGGGAGTCTGCCGTTGATCAGCAGATATGCTGTTTCCACGAAAGAGGACTGTTCCGCAAGCTGTTCGATGGGGATCCCTCGGTAACGCAGAATGCCTTTTTCTCCATCCATATAGGTAATGGCGCTTTTGCAGCAACCGGTGTTGCCGTAACCCGGATCATACGTAATCAACCCGGTTTCCTGTCGCAGGGACCGGATATCAACTGCCCGCTCATTCTCGGTTCCGATAATAATTGGCAATTTCAGTGTCTTTCCATCGATGGTCAATGTGGCAAATTCCGTCATGGCGTTTATATCCTTTTTAGCATTGATTTTATGGTGGTGAATAACGATTAAAAATTAAAAAACATACCAAATTTCTATATTTTTGAAAAAAAATCAATAAAAAATTAAAAATCATCTGGTTTGCCGGGAATTCGGAAGATGGATCAGGATCTGGCGGCCAGGACGGAGAAGGGGTTTTGTGCGAGAGAAAAAAAGAATAACGCTCAGCGCGTGATGTCGGAAGAATATTGTTGACCGGTTTTGAGAAGTTCGTCGGCATGCTGCCGGGTGGTCGGGGTAATGTCGGCGCCGCCGATCATCCGGGCGGTTTCCTCCAGCCGCTGGACATCATCGAGTTTGAATATCTGCGTCACGGTTCGACCGTTTTCCACGTGTTTGACAATTTGATAGTGATGGTCGGCAAACTTGGCGATTTGCGCCAGGTGGGTAATGCAGATGACTTGGTGCCGGGCGGCCAGGCCCGCCAGTTTTTTCCCCACCCGGTCGGCGGTCTGGCCGCCGATGCCGGCGTCCACTTCGTCAAAAATCAGGGTCATGTCGGTATCGGTCGGGATCATAATGGATTTTAACGCCAGGATGGTACGTGATAATTCGCCCCCGGAGGCGATGGCCGACAAGGGCTTTAGGGCTTCACCGATATTCGGGGAGATCATCAGACAGGCCTGCTCAAGGCCGGCATCCGTGACGGCTTTTCCGTCAACCGTCAACCAGGATGATAAGCCATTGGGAGGCGCGTGGTCGGAAAAAGCGATTTCCACGCGAGTGTTTTCCATGTTGAGAGACCCCAGGGATTCCTGGAGGTTTTGGGCCAGCCCGCCCGCAGCCTGACGGCGCTTCCGGGACAGCTCTGCGGCAAGCGCGGCCAGCCGGTTGTAGTCGGAAGCCATTTGGGCTTTGGTTGCCGCAATTGTATCGGTCAGGCTTTCAATCGCGGTCAGTTCGTTTTCGATTTCCCCACGGCGCGCCAGCACATCCGGCAGCTCGGGTCCGTATTTTCGTTTCAGCTGATTAAGCTGATTCAGCCGGGCGTCGATTTCTTCAAGCCGCACCGGATCAAAAAAAATGGTGTCCAGATAGGATTGCAGCTGACGGGCGATATCTTCGGTCTTATAATTGATTTCCGCGATATCGCGGGCCGCCGGTTCGAGAAAAGAATCAATTGTTGATACCTGCTCCATTTGCTTGCGAATTTCTCCCAGTTTTTCATAAATCGCGCCGGTACCGGCATAGAGAGATTCAACCGCGTTAAATACCGATTGATAAAGCATTTCAGCGTTTTTCAACCGGGTCTGTTCCTGTTTGAGCACGGCGTCCTCGTCCGGCTTCAGACCCGCTTCGGAGATTTCATTGTATTGAAATCGGAGCAGTTCCGCCTGGGCTTGCTGGGAACGGTCCTGGTTTTGAAAGTCTTCAAGCTGACGAATAAGAGGTTTTAAGGTATGGCAGACGGCGCGCAGGTTTTCCCGCAAAGGAACCAGGCCGGCAAATCGATCTAAAATCGCCAGATGTTCGGATTCGGTTAACAGCCGCTGATGTTCGTGCTGGCCGGAAATGGCCGCCAGATTTTCCGTCACCGCGGCCAGCAGTTGCATGGTGGCCAGGCGGCCGTTGATATAGATGCGGTGCCGATCGCTTCGAGCGATGACGCGTCGGATGATCAGTTCCGGCTGGGGGTCGAATCCGTGGGCTTCCAGAATGGCCGGTGCGCCGCTTTCGGCGGGGAGGTCAAACAATGCCTCCAGTTCGGCGGTTTCCGCGCCGGTGCGGATAAGTTTGGCCGAGGCCCGGCTTCCCAGCAGCAGGTTGACGGCATTGACGATCACCGATTTTCCCGCCCCGGTCTCGCCGGAAAGCACCGTCAGGCCGCGATCAAACCGGATGGTCAGATCATCGATGATGGCGAAATTTCTGATGGATAATTCACAGAGCATGGGTTGTGGAGTTCCGCATTGCAAAGCCGTTTTCGGCGGCAGCCGGATGCCGGGTTCCGCCTCGGCATTGCCGCAAAATCGATTGACGGTCCGGTTGATCCTTTCTATACTCTTGTAATTACAAAACAGCCTGGTGGATTGTCAAGATCGGTCTTGAGGATTGTTCAAAGTCGCTTGCAAAAAGATTGCCAGAGAACTTTCAGAAAGCTGCTGGCTGAAAAATTACCACCAAGAACGATCAACGGCGCTTTACGCCACGGTCAAACCGTAATGGAATCGCAGAAAGAATATGAAAACCACTATCGCTTCAATTGATCCGCCGCCACGATGTGAAACGCAAATCCTGGGCGACGTTCCGGTGGACGTCCACCGGATTACTGCCGCCGACAATGCGGAACTGGCCGTCACCCGGATCCGTCCCCGGCGGGCCAAGCCATTGCTGTTTCCGGCAATTCTGGTGCACGGCACGTATACCAACCGGCATTTCTGGATCTCTCCAAAAGGCATTGGCATGGGGGCTTATCTGGCCGAGCAGGGAGTGGATGTCTGGATTCCGGAACTGCGGGGCCATGGCTTGTCGCCCAAGGAAGAAAATTTTTCCGCCATCACGGCCCAGGATCAGATTTATTACGATTTGCCGGCCATCCAGGATTACGTGTTCCGGCAGACCAGGACCCCGGCATTCTGGATCGGCCATTCTTTCGGCGGTCTGTTTATCATTGCCGCTCTTTCGGCCAAACGACTTTCCCAGGATCGACTCAAGGGGATGGTGACCCTGGGCAGCCAGATCAGCCTGGGAGACCGGTATCTGAAAATCCCGCCCATCGCCTGGGCCCTGGCGGGGCTGCTGCGGGTTATCGGCCATCTGCCGTCGCCCACCTTCGGCCTGGGGCCGGAAATCGAGCCTGCCGGCGTGATCATAGAGACCATCCGGTGGAAAAAACTGTATGGCCAATGGACCGATATCAATGGGTTTTCCTACTGGGACGGCCTGAACGATATCCGCGTGCCCGTACTCACTTATGCCGCGGCCCGGGACCGCAACGACCCGGCCGAGGGATGCCGCCGGATTCATGACGCCTACGGCAGCGTCGACAAGATCTTCATCCTTCTGGGCCGGACCAACCGGTTTTCCAAGGACTACGATCACGTGGGCATGGTGGTCAGCCGGGAGGCCCGGACCGAGGTCTGGCCCGATATCGCCGGCTGGATGATGGACCGGCAGTAGATGAATTATAAAATTTATATTGATTTTATTCTATATTTAATATAATATAAGTACCTTAAATGTAATTCTACTAACCAGAATGATAGGGGTTGAATCGGAACCAAAAGAAGGAGGCAGTCGATGGGTATTCATGAACTGGCGGGAAAACCGGCGCCGGCGGAGTTGTTGATCAATGTTTCCCGGCTCGTATCCGCATATTATACGCACAAGCCCGATGCGGATGATCCGTTACAGCAGGTGGCGTTCGGCACCTCGGGGCATCGGGGGTCTTCGCTGAAAAACAGCTTTAATGAGGATCACATCCTGGCCGTGTGCCGGGCCATCTGCGAATACCGGGCCGCGGAAAACATCACCGGGCCGCTGTTTCTCGGCATGGATACGCATGCGCTGTCCGAGGCGGCCATGGCAACGACCCTGGAGGTTTTCGCCGCCGCGGACGTTACCGTCATGATCCAGAAAGGCCGGGGATATACCCCCACGCCGGTGATTTCCCATGCCGTCCTGACCTATAACCGAGGCCGTGACCAGGGCCTGGCCGACGGCGTGGTGATCACGCCGTCCCACAATCCGCCCGAAGACGGGGGGCTCAAATACAACCCGCCCCACGGCGGACCCGCCGATACCCGCACCACCGCCGCCATTGCCAAACGCGCCAACACGATTCTTAAAAACGAGCGCGCGCAGATCAAGCGGATTCCGTTTGAGCGGGCCCTGAAAGCCGACACCACCCGGCACTATGATTATATCGGCCCGTATGTGACGGACCTGGAAAACGTCATCGATATGGCCGCCATCGCCAACGCCGGTCTCAAGATGGGAGTAGACCCTCTCGGTGGTTCCGGGGTATATTTCTGGGAGCCCATTGCCGAACGCTACGGCCTGGACATCTCCGTGGTCAACACCCGGGTCGATCCGGCCTTTGGATTCATGACCGTGGACAAGGACGGCAAGATCCGCATGGACTGCTCCTCGCCATATGCCATGCAGGGCCTGATCGACATGAAGGGAAAATTTGATATCGCCTTCGGCAACGACCCGGACGCCGACCGCCACGGCATTGTCACCCAAAGCGCAGGTTTGCTCAATCCCAACCACTATCTGGCTGCTGCCATCTTTTATCTGTTTGGAAACCGGCCGGGATGGAAACCAGACGCGGCCATCGGCAAAACCCTGGTGTCCACGGCCATGATCGACCGGGTGGCGGCCCATCTGGGCCGGCCCCTGATGGAAGTGCCGGTGGGGTTCAAATGGTTCGTCGGCGGCATGCTTGACGGCTCCTTCGGGTTCGGCGGCGAGGAAAGCGCGGGCGCGTCCTTTCTGCGAAAAGACGGCACCGCCTGGACCACGGACAAAGACGGCATCATCATGAATCTGCTGGCCGCCGAGATCATGGCCAACACCGGCAGGGACCCGGCGTTGATGTATCAGGATCTGGAAGCCCGTTTCGGGTCCTGTGTCTATGAACGCATGGACGCGCCGGCCACCCATCAGCAGAAAAACATATTAACAAACCTTTCCCCGGAACAGATTACAGCCGACACCCTGGCGGGCGAGCCCATCACGGCCCGGCTGACCCATGCCCCGGGCAACCAGGCCCCTATCGGCGGCATCAAGGTGGTTGCGGAAAACGGCTGGTTTGCGGCCCGGCCGTCGGGCACCGAGGAAATTTATAAAATATACGCGGAAAGTTTTAAGGGGAAAGACCATCTTAAAACAATACAGGAAGAAGCAAAAGCCATTGTGGCAGAGGCGTTTTCAACCGCTTAGCGGCGGTCAACTCCCGGTGGAAAAATTTTCATGCCGGCGTTCGGCTTCGGCGAGTGGCTGACCGTTTGATTAAGCGATCGCCTTTTTGCGGCTTACCGGCGTCATGACCAGGCGGAAGCCGATGTAATTTCCTTTAAAATCGGGATGGACGCTGGCCCGGTAGGCGCACCGGATTTCATGAGAAGAGTTGGACCAGCTTCCTCCCCGAAGGACCCGTTTGATCCCCTCGTCGATAAGTACGGGATTGTCCCGGCCATGACGTTGATAGGCGGTCTCGCTGTAAGTGTCCTGGCACCATTCATAGATATTGCCGCTCATATCATAAAGGCCCAATTCGTTGGGGAGCTTTTTGCCCACCGGTCTGGCGGTCATTCCGCTGTTGGCCGAATACCAGGCATAGGCCTCAAAATGTTTTCCGCCCGCGTATTTGTGGGGCCGGCCGCCGCCGCGGGCCGCGTACTCCCATTCCGCCTCGGTGGGAAGCCGGAAATGATATTTTCCCTTGTTGGCGGCGATCAGTTTTGCGATGAATTCCTGGGCCTCATGCCACGACACCTGCTCCACGGGGTAAGTTTTTCCCATTTTAAACCAGGACGGGTTGTTGGGTCTTACCCTTTTTAAAAAAAGATTGGACATGATGGCTTCCCACTGGGCCTGGGTGACCGGGCAGGCGGCTATCCAGAATCCGTCGATATCGACCTCATGCACCGGAAATTCATCCTTGTTTCCCTCGCCGTCCCATTTGCCGGCCCCCATTAGATAACTGCCGGAAGGGACCCAGGCAAAAATCATCCCGGTAACCGGCTCCACCCATGTATCTCCGATTTTATACATTTCACCGGGAATTTTTGCGTTCCTCCGAACCGGTGGGGGCTTGTCTTCGTCAGACGGCGCGGCGCTATCTTTAACAGTCCCTCTGGTTGCCGGATTGCAAGAAGACATGTCGTTGACGGGCGGCGGCTCCGGCGCCGAGGTTGTCGTGGATTCCTGGTGCGGCGAAGCCGGGGCTGTGGATGGTAAGGGTGTGTCGGAAGCCGACAAACCAACGGAAAAGACCGCAGCCGGGCCGCCATCGCTGTCGATCCGTTTTCCGCCAGTGAGCAGATCGATGATTTCCAAAAAGTTTTCCGGCCGGTCTTTGGGATGAAACTGCAGGCATCTCTCGATCAGACCCTGAATGCTGTAGGGAATATCCTTTCGGCCAAAGGGTATGCCCCGTTCCCGGATCAGCCGGAGGCGTTCGCTGAAATTCGCTTTTTCAAAGGGCAGGGAGCCGAACCAGATGAAATAGGAAACAAAGCCGAAGGAATAAATCAGACTGGCGATCCCGGCAGGTTCGCTCTGGATGATGAGTTCCGGAGCGGACCAGTTGGGAGTGAACTGGGCATGGGCGGATGTGGACAGGCTGCTGACCCGCTGCAGGCCGCCCAGGTCGCCGATGACCAGGTGGTTTTCCCGGGTGATGAGAAGGTTCGAGGGCTTCAGGTCTTTGACGATAAACGCGTCTTCGGTTCTGCCGGACAGGCGATGAAGAACTTCCGCCAGTTCGCGCATGAGATGGCGTGCGGTTGCCGGTTCCAGCGGATAATTGTCCAAGACCAGGCTGGTAAGATTTCCCGGGCAGTATTCCATCAGGATGATCAGATACGCCCGGGCTTCCTGTTGCGATATCTGTTTGTCCACCAGATGGAAATCATGGATTTCAATGACGCCCTCGCTCTTGATTTTTCCGTAATATTCCTGCACCGCGTAAAAATCATGGGAAATTTTGGAATCCAGCTCCCGTTCGGTGCGGTAGGACAGGGAGCGTTCCACCATGATGGGCACCACTTTGACGGCCCGTTCCTTCAGGCGGTCTTTTATGTGGTAAACGGTGCCGTATACGCCCTCCCCGACTTTCCGAATCACGTCATAGGTCGGCAGGCATTTCTTGATGGTGGTTTCCATTTCCATATCGCGCTCAGGAAAACAGGTCCAACTGAACCGGTCCTTTTTTGATTTGCCGTTGTTCCAGGTGTTGGGACTCGAGAAGTTGCGGTTCGATGTCGGCCACATAGGGTGATATCGTCCGGGATTCCATGGTTCCGTGAATTCGTCGTTTTCGCGAAAAGGTCAGATAGAGCGCTTCTTTCGCCCGGGTCATGGCCACATAAAACAGGCGGCGCTCTTCGTCCGGATCGCCGGGCGCTGATCCCTTCTGAGCCAACGGTATCAGTCCCTTCTCACAGCCGGCAATAAATACCACGGGAAATTCGAGGCCCTTGGCGGCATGCAGGGTCATCAGGGCCACTTTCTGGCTGCGCGCGTCAAAAAGATCCGTGTCGCGCTTCAGGCAGGCGGCCTCGATGAAGCGATCGGTCTGATCGCCGAAGTTTTCGGCCATTTCGAGAATATGCTCCACCGCATC
>CAZRES010000031.1:0-25629 GCA_964598885.1 uncultured Desulfobacteraceae bacterium
CCGATGCCGACTGGTTGAAATTCATGCCGGTCTGGGTGTCGCTGTTTTCAGCGGAAAAAAAGATTCGGATCAAAGGCGGCGCTTATCAAGGCGCGCTTACGGGAAACGCCATGTTCTCAGGGCTGGATGCTTCGCCGGTTGTGGATCTTGATCTGGTCTTCGGCGGTATTCAGGTTGATCGGATTTCCGGTATTGCCGCTTTTATCACCCACACCATCACGGGTGAAGCCGCCGGCCAAATGCGTTTTAACAATCTTGGATCACCTTCAGCGCAGGGAAGTTTGGAAATGACGGTTAGGGACAGTTCCCTGTCGCTGAATCCGCCGGTTCTTGAAATACAAGAATTGAATTTCAACAATATTGACCTGCAAGCGGATCTTGCCGATGGGCGTATACGAATCAGCCGCTTTGACGTCAAGGGTCGAGAAGCCGATATAAGCGCCTCCGGCACGATCGTATTACGGGAGCCGCTTGATGACAGTGCGGTGAATATTTCAGGAAGAATTTTACCGCATCCGTCGTTTATTCGAAATCTTTCCGGCATGGTGCCGTCAGGCCTGATTTCCGAAAAAACCATCAGCAGCGGCGGTATTCCATTTCGAATCAGCGGGACGGTGGCCCATCCCGGTTTTTCATTACGATAAAAAGATAAATCATGATCAAACAACTTTTTACACTCATTAATGTTTTGCTGATCACACTGATGCTTTTTTTTTCCGTTAAGCTGTTTTATCAGATCATCGCGGCCAGATTTCTGGATGTGCCGTATGTGGAGCAGACAACGGCCGCAGATGCCGCAACAGCGGTACCGCGCGACACCGGCGTCAATCGGAGTGCAAAAAGCTTTACCGCTTACCAGCCCATCTTACAGCGGGACTTGTTTAATACCGGACCGGCGGAAACTGCGGTCAAAGCTGATGCCATTGAACTCGATAAGCTCGAACAGACGCAGTTGAACCTGAAACTCTGGGGTACCATCATCAGCGAACCGGATAAATCTTACGCCGTGATTGAGGATACCAAGAAGCGCCGACAGGGGCTTTATCGGGTCGGCGACACCGTTGACCGGGCATCCATCAAAATGATTCTTCGGAAAAAAGTCGTGTTAACCGTCGGCGGTAAAGATGAGATCCTGCTCATGGACGATGACAGGAATAAGCGCAGTTCGTCATCAACAGCCGTTTCCCAGCGGGAAATGCCGGAACCCTATGAGGAAATGATGCCGGATGTTGAAGAAGCGGTCACTCTGGACCGGGATCGGATCAATGACGCTCTGAAAAATATCAATCAATTAATGAGTCAGGTCAAGGTAAGGCCCCATTTCCAGGACGGCAGGCCAAACGGCCTCATTTTAAGTCATATCCAGCAGAATTCGATTTTTTCGGAAATGGGCCTTCAAAACGGCGATATCGTTAAGGGAGTCAACGGCAACATGATTGAATCCGTTGATGATGCGCTTAAATTTTATGAAAATCTCCGAGCATCGTCAATGGTTCAACTGCAAGTACAGCGGCAGGGCGAAGATATTGACATCGCCTATCAGATTGAGTGAAGCCGGGAATTTTTCAATTGTTAACTTTAAGGGGCCGGAACAATACAATGAGAATATTTTGTTACAGTATGATTTTTCTGATCTACGTGATGGGAGCGATTTTGGCGGATCCGCTGTATGTTTCTCCTGCCTGGTCGCAATCCACTCCGGAACCCGGAGAAGCCGGGACGGCCGTGTCCGAATCTGACGAGCGCTATATTTCCATCGATTTTAACGATGTGGATATTGATGTGTTCATCAAGTTCATCAGTGAATTGACAGGCAAGAATTTTGTGGTAGACAACCGCGTCAAGGGCAAGGTGACCATCATTTCGCCCACCCGCATATCCATTGATGAGGCCTACACGGTTTTTGAGTCTGTTCTTGAAGTCCAGGGGTTTTCCCTGGTGGATTCCGGCGAGGTGACCAAAATAATACCGTCGCCGTATGCCCGGACCATGAATATTGAAACGCGTCTTGAAAAATCCGACGACGCGCCCGTGGACAAAATGGTCACCCAGCTTATTCGTCTGAAATACGCGGATCCAAACGAAGTCCGCCAACTGTGCGCCCCGCTGGTTTCCAAAAGCAGCGTCGTGCTTGCCTATGCACCGACCAACATGCTGATTATCACGGATGTATATTCCAACATCCAGCGGCTCATGCGGATCATCGAAGCCATCGATATCACGGGCATCGGCAAACAGATCTCGGCTATCCAGGTAAATTATGCCAATTCGATGGAAATTGTCAAAATCATCGATTCGGTATTTAACGCGGAAGTGGAAGTTCGTAAACGCGGCGGTCAGAAGGATGTTACCCTTGTGCCGGACGCCCGATCCAATATTGTTGTGGTGCTGGCCAGTGAAACCGATACCGACCGCATCCGGCGCTTGATTCAAATGCTCGACAGAGAAATACCCAAGGGCAAAGGCAAAATTCATGTCTATTATCTGGAAAACGCCAAGGCCGAGGATCTGGTTCAGGTGCTTCAGCAGATTCCCAGCGAAGAAGCCGTGGATCCGGCCAAAGGAAAACAGGTGGCGCCGATTATTTCCGAGGATGTTAAAATTTCCGCCGACAAGGCGACCAACAGTCTGATTATTGTCGCGGAAAAGGATGATTATGAAGTGTTACGGGAAGTCATTGAACAGCTCGATATCCAGCGGGCCATGGTTTATATTGAATGCCTGATTATGGAGATCAACAAAGATAAATCGTTGAATCTCGGTACAGAGTGGATGATCGGCGACGAAGTGAGTTATAAAGACAAAGATGGGGTGTGGGGCGGCGCTTTCAGCGGGGGCGCCATGGGCGGCGACCCCGGCTATTTCAGCTCTTTGGCCCAGCAGTCCGGCGCCGGCGGCACGTTGGCGGCTCCGCTGCCTCCGGGATTCTCCGTGGGTGTTTTCGGTGAATCCATCACCCTGGGGAATATTGCGTTTCCCACCATTGCTGCGGTGGTTAACGCGTATAAACGTGACAGGGATGTGCATATTCTTTCCACACCCCAGTTGTTGACCACGGACAATGAAACCGCGAAAATCACCATCGGTAAAAACGTCCCGTACCTGACCCGGGCCGCCACGGGCGAGACCAATTTCAGCAATTACGAGTATAAGGATGTAGGCATCAGTTTAGAGGTGACGCCGCAGATCAGCAAGGACCGTCAGATCCGCCTGGAGATCACCCAGGAGGTCAACAAACTGGAAACCACCACGGCCCAGTTTCAGCCGACCACATTGAAACGCACCATCAACACCACCGTACTGGTCGATGACAAGAATACCGTTGTTCTGGGCGGGCTGATCGACGATGCCATTTCTTCCACCGAATACCGGGTCCCCTGCTTGGGCAGCATTCCGGGCATTGGCTGGCTTTTCAGGTCCATGGGAAATTCTGATGAAAAAACAAACCTTTATGTTTTCCTGACCCCGTATGTAGTGGGAAACGCGGAAGAAGCCAAAGCTATTTATGACAAAAAAGATCAGGATATGCAGGATCTTGAAGAACAGCAGATCAAACTTTACGATAGCGGAAAGGGCCTCTGGTAAAAAAAATGTTGAAACAATTATCCCAGATACTTCAACTCGATTATGGCGTAACCGAATCCGCCCTTGCGGAAGCCGAGCAGGCCAGGATCGAGATGAACGCGGCGCTTTCCGAAGTTTTGCTGAAAAAACAGTTGATCACGGAACATCAACTGCTGGAAGCCTACAGTCAGATATACGGATACCCGCTTTTGCCGCGGATCGCGGTGGAGGAATTCGACACCGCTTTTACCCGGCAGATCACCATTCAGTTTTTAAAAAAATATCTCATGGTCCCCGTCCAGACCCGACAGGAGATTCCCGGATTGCCGGAGACAATTCCCCCTCTTGTTCCCGCCGGTGAAAATGGTGAAAGCGGGCGTCGTATCATCATCATCCATGATCCCACCGCCGTCCAGCCTCTGGATGATTTGATTCGGATACTGGATTGGGGCCACACCGATCTGGTCATGTCCACCCGGGAGACCATTCTTTCGCTGATCAACACGGCCTATGACAGCAGCCGGGATACGGCTCAGCAGCTGGTGGAAGATATGGCCGAAAATATCGATATCATCAGCGAGATCGAAGAAACCGCCGATCTTCTCGACGACACCAGCGACGCACCCATCATCAAGCTCGTCAATCATATTATTTCCCAATCGGTAAAATCCGGGGCCAGTGATATCCATATCGAGCCCTATCAAAACAGTTTCAAGATCCGTTCCCGTATTGACGGAATTTTATATGATCTGCTGGTGCCGCCCAAATGGATGCAGGCGCCCCTGACGTCGAGGATCAAGGTGATGGCCAAAATGAATATTGCTGAAAAGCGATTGCCCCAGGACGGCCGTTTCGAGGTCAAAATCGGGGACCAGGATGTGGATGTGCGGGTTTCCACCATTCCCATTACCCACGGGGAACGTCTGGTGCTGCGGCTTCTCAATAAATCCACCTCCCTGTTGAAAATGACCCAGCTTGGACTCAGTCCGGATCAACTGCGAATAATCAACGATCTGATTCATTCCAACCACGGCATTATTCTGGTTACCGGCCCAACCGGCAGCGGCAAAACCACTACTCTTTACGCGATTTTATCCAAGATCAATTCACCGGACATCAATATCATCACCATTGAGGATCCCGTGGAATATCAGCTTAAAGGGATCAGCCAGATTCAGGTCAACCCGAAAATCGAACTGACCTTTGCCAGGGGGCTGCGATCCATTGTGCGCCAGGATCCCGATGTGATTCTCATTGGCGAAATGCGGGACCAGGAAACCGCTGAAATCGGTGTCCAGTCGGCTCTCACCGGACATCTGGTCTTTTCAACATTGCATACCAATGACTCGGCCACCGCCATTACCCGTCTTATCGATATCGGCGTGGAACCGTTTCTGATTTCCTCAACGGTCATCGCAGTGATCGCGCAACGCCTCATCCGGGTATTGTGTGAACATTGCAAGGAGTCCTATCAACCGGATGAAGACGCCATGGAACGGCTGGGAATTTTGCCGGACTCCGTTGAAACTCCCATCATCTATCGAGCCGTGGGGTGCCATAAATGCCTTAGCAGTGGATATCGCGGCCGGCTTGGCATTTATGAAATCATGCTGCTTAATGAGTCGCTCCAGAATATGATCATGAAGTCCCATGATTCCCACCAGATTAAAAATGAAGCCATTCGCCGGGGAATGACGACCCTTTATCAGGACGGCATCAACAAGGTGTTAGGCGGCATTACCACCATTGAAGAAGTGCTGCGGGTCACGCAAAACTGATGGCGGACAAGGCGGCAAAACCCACCATGAATCCGATAAAGATCCGCATATCAATCAGTCTGCTCTGTTTCGCGGTCATGGTGGCCATGGCCATGCCTCCGACCCCCATGGCCCAAGAAGGCGGAGAAACGGTCATGATCGATGCGGATCGGCAGTTTGAATATGCCGCCGCCTGCTTTGCGCAAAAAGATTATGCTTCCGCCCGGGCCGAATTCAAACGGTTTGTCTTTTTCTTTCCCGAAGATCCCCGCGTCGATCGGGCACGGATCCATATCGGTCTGTCCTATTTTTATTTACACGATTATCAACGTGCGCTGGAGCATTTTCAAACACTGCATGAAGAATACGGATTCGCCGAGACCGGCATGACCGGGGCGCTTCACGCGGTCAAGACCCTGGCGGCAATGGAGCGATACCGTGAAGCCGCTGATTTTCTGCACGAACGGCTGCGACATTCCGATTCTTTTGTCACCGCCGGAATCCTCAATTATCATCTCGGATGGCTCTATATCGAAACCGGTCAGTTTGCCAGGGCCGGCTTATATTTTGATGCCATTGATTCCATTGATGCCCCTGATCCAAGGTTTCGTCGTCTTCCCGAACTGAAATCCGATCTGGAGACCTACACGCAGATACCGTCAAAAAGTCCGACGGCCGCGGCTCTACTTTCGATTATCCCCGGCGGCGGCTATGTTTACAGCGGCCGTTACCAGGATGCGTTTATTTCGCTGGTTTTAAACGCTCTGATTGCATGGGCTGCGGTGGAAAGCTTCGAACAGGACCTTTACGGGCTGGGCGGGATTATGACCCTGGTGGGCGCCGGTTTTTACGCCGGCAATATTTACGGCGCAACGACTGCCGCGCATAAATATAACCAGCGGCAACAGGCGGCGTTTGCCCGGGACTTGAAAAACCGGTTTTCCGTGCATTTATTCCCGGATCCCCGGGGCGATCTCGAGGCCGCCTGGTCGGTGCAATACCGATTTTAATGGCATTGATTTATCGGACAAGCTGATTCATTTCAAAAATCGGCAGGACAATGGCCAGTACAATGAATCCCACCACCACCCCCATGACCAGAATAATGGCCGGTTCCAGCAGGGATGTCAGGCTCATGACCGTTGATTCCACTTCGTTTTCGTAAATATCGGCCATTTTGTTTAACAGCGGCTCCAGATCACCGCTTTGTTCCCCGACCTGGATCATCTGAATGGCAATGTGGGGAAAAAGATTGGAGGTGTTCAATGCCCTGCCGAGTCCGCTGCCTTTTTCCACCTCGTCGGCAGCATAGGCGATCGCATCGCTGATCACTTTGTTTCCCACGACGTTCTTGACGATTCCCAGGGCCGACAGCATGGGTACGCCGTTTTCCAGCAGAGTGCCGAGAGTCCGGGCGAAGCGGGCAACGGTGAGTTTTGTCAGGAGGGTACCGACGCCCGGCAGCGAAAGTGCTGTTTTGTCGTACCAGCGACGCCCGGCGTCGGATTTTTTCAGTCGGTGCAGGCCCACAAAGGCGATGCCGAATCCCAGCAGGATGATCCACCATCCGGTTTTGATGAATTCGCTCATGGCGATCAGAAAGCGGGTGGGGCCCGGCAACTGCTGGTCCATGTCCGTGAAGATCGATGTCATACTGGGAACCAGATAAGTAAGGAGCACGAACAGGACAATGGTGCCGACAAACAGCATCAGCACAGGATAGGCCATGGCGGACCGGATGCGATGGTTTAGCGCATCCTGTCGCTCGCTGATATCAGCCAGTCGTTCCAGCACGAGCTCCAGAGTTCCCGATGATTCTCCGGAACGGACCATATTGATATAAATATCGGAAAAAACATTTGGATATTGAGAAAGGGCCGCCGCAAAACCTGCCCCCTCCTCAATGGCGTCCTTGATCCGGGATAAAATCCGCTTGAATGTTTGAGATCCGGCCTGGGGAATCAGGGTGTTCAGAGCGGAAACCAGGGGGAAGCCCGCGCCGAGCAGGGTGGCCAGTTGGCGCGTCATCATGGTCAGTTCACTGGATTTGACCCGGGGCATGAAAAGCCGAAACAAAAAATCAAATCGGTGTTCCCGAACGGTTAATTTTTCCTCGACTTCCCGGATAAATACCGGATAAACGCCGGCTCCCCGCAGTTTCTGACGGGCGGCGGCGAGGCTTTCCGCATCGATGATGTCGGTTACGGTTTTGCCTTTGAGGTTTAAGGCGTTGTATTCAAATATCGGCATGGCGCTCCGTCAGGATATGGGATTGCTTTTTAAAAAAATTGTGTTGCACCAGTTTCAGGCGCGCGGCCCGGCCCGCGCGAATCTTGTTGTTGACATCGTTTATGAAATGCCTGTAAAAAAAATCTATACTGCAATGTGGACCATCTTACGGAAATATTTTTGATATTATATTCCGGGCCGGACGCATTTTTTGTATCTTGCATGCCTCTGTTCCGGAAATCAAGGGTTTTGAAAAAGGAATTTTTATTATGGTGACGGTTGGATTTATCGGTTGGCGCGGAATGGTCGGTTCCGTGCTTTTAAATCGCATGCGGCAGGAAAACGATTTTAACGGATTCAACGCGGTTTTCGCGTCCACAAGCCAGGCCGGACAATACGGACCGGATATCGGTACCGGAGCGGCTCCCCTTGGAGACGCGACGGACCTTTCCCTGCTTTCCGACATGGATATCATTGTTACCTGTCAAGGCGGTGACTACACAAACGAAATTTATCCGAAACTCCGATCCGCCGGATGGAACGGCTACTGGATCGACGCGGCATCGGCCCTTCGCATGGCGGACGATGCCGTTATCGTTCTGGACCCGGTCAACCGCGATGTTATCGACGCCGCTCTGGACAAGGGCATCAAAAATTACATCGGCGGCAATTGCACGGTCAGTCTTATGCTCATGGCTATCGGCGGCCTGTTGCGTCATGGCTGCGTGGAGTGGATCACGTCCATGACATACCAGGCCTCCTCGGGTGCGGGCGCCAACAATATGCGGGAACTGGTATCACAGATGCGGATCATGTGCGAAGAATCCCAACATCTGCTGGATCCGAAGGCGTCCATTCTAGAGCTGGATAGCCGGGTTATCGAGATCATGAACAGTGATGCATTTCCCAAAACACATTTCGGGGTTCCTCTGGCAGGCAGTCTCATTCCTTGGATCGACAGTCCCATGGATACCGGACAGACCCGGGAAGAGTGGAAGGGCGGCGCCGAAGCCAATAAAATTCTTAATGCCAGACCTTCCATTCCTATCGACGGGATCTGCGTCCGTATCGGCACCATGCGATGTCACAGCCAGGCCCTGACCATCAAGCTCACGCGGGACATGCCCGTGGATGAAATTTCGGCGCTGATCGCTGAAGCCAATAAATGGGTTCGCGTAATACCAAACCGCAAAGAAGAGACGCTGAAATACTTAACCCCGTCGGCCGTGACCGGAACACTGGATGTGCCCGTCGGGCGAATTCACAAACTTGGCATGGGGCCGGAATACCTGACGCTTTTTACCGTCGGCGATCAACTTCTGTGGGGCGCGGCTGAGCCGATCCGGCGAATGCTGAAAATTCTGCTCGGCTATCTTGGCTGATCAACTGAAATCCCGAATCGCCGCCATAGGATTCGGGATTTTACGTTTATGAAACTGGTGATATGGCAAACCACTTTTTCCTGATCGCGGCGATTGGCATTGCCATTTCTTTTCTGCTGGGTTTCGGCGTGGCCTCTATCCGAGCCCGACGCCGCCTTTCTGACATACGCCACACGGAGCAACGATTTAAAACTATCTTTGATGACGCCAACGAGGCGATTATCGTCTATGATCCCGGCGCGGACAAGATTATCCATTTCAACAAGGCCCTTTGCGATATTTTTAACTATACACCCGACGATGTCACCCGCCTGAGTCTTGATACCATTTATTCCCGCAGTCCCGTTCATTGTGTTTCCGCTGCCTATGAAAAACAAAAAACAGCCCTTGCCGGAACTCCGCAGATTTTTGAATGGATGACAACGGACAAATCCGGCGATAAAATCTGGCTTGAAATCAGCATGAAGCAACTTCCGCTATCGGATAAGCCCCACCTGCTCATTTATTTCCGAAAAATTTCCGAGCGGAAAAAAACCGAAGAGCGCCTGTATCGTCTGATCCATATCGTCGATCAGATCGGGGAGGGAGTGGCCGCGACGGATCTTAATGGCACCATCACCTATGTCAATCCGGCATGGGCTGATATGCACGGCTATTCTCCGGATTTTCTCATCGGCAAACCCATGAGCATATTTTATTCCGAGGAACAAAACTCCGGTGAAGTAGTGTCATTTAACCGGAAGGTCCTGCGCAGCGGTTGTCATTCCGCGGATATCGAGCATCTGCGTTCAGACGGAAGCCGGTTTTTCACTCATATGACCACCACCATTCAGCGGGGAGCTATGGGAAAGGCCCTGGGATTTATCAGCGTTGCCACGGATCTTTCCGAACAGAAACGCGTGGAGGAAGCCCTGCGAGAGAGCGAGATCAAATTCCGGCATCTTTACAACCTCAGTCCTCAGCCCATCTCATTGACGGATCTTTATGGCAATATCGTGGATGTGAATCAGAAATTCTGCGACATAATGCAGTCCCCGCGACATGAAACCATCAACAAAAATATTCTGGAGTTGGGCTTTCCGGGTGACGCACGGCAGCGCTATATGGATCTGTTGACCGCCAATGGTGAGCTGTCCAATTTCGAAGTTGCCATAACCCTCAAGAACGGATCGCTTCTCCAGCTTCAATTGTTTTCAAAGTTGATTCACATCAAAAATGATTATTATTCCTTAACGGTGTTTCACGATGTCACGGCCCGGCGTCGACTGGAAAACCAACTCCTGCAAGCGCAGAAAAAAGAGGCCATCGGGACATTGGCAGGCGGCATCGCGCACGATTTCAACAATATTTTATCCGCCATTATCGGTTATATTGAACTGGCTAAAATCAGCACCGGGATGGAAAGTAAAACCGGCAGTTACCTTGAATCCATGCTCAAGGCCGCCAACCGGGCCGTGGATCTGGTGCGGCAGATCCTTTCCATCAGCCGGCAGGTTGAACAGAAACGCCAGCCGGTTCAGATCAAAGATCTGATAGAGGACGTAGCCCGTCTCTTGCGCGCCACACTGCCCGCCTCTATTATTATAAAAACAGAAATTGATGGCCCCGTGGGCATGATTGAGGCGGATCCGGGCCAGATCCATCAAGTTCTGATGAATCTCTGCACCAATGCGGGGCAGTCCATGCAGGAAAAAGGCGGAAGCCTTGTTATCGGTCTGGCACATCTTCATATCGACGACCTTCTACCGGAGTCTTCCCCATCGTTGAAACCGGGCGACTATGTCCGGTTAACCATCAGCGATACCGGACACGGGATTCCCGCGCATTTGATCAAACGGATTTTTGACCCCTATTACACCACCCGGGAAAAAGGAACCGGCACCGGTCTCGGCCTGGCGGTGGCCCAGGGAATTGTTCAGAAACACGGCGGTCTCATTACGTTTTCCAGTGAAGTCGGCAAGGGGACCACTTTTTTTGTGTTTTTACCGATGGGGGATCACCCGGCCGATGATGATATGTCTGTGACGAACGAGCCCAGTCTGGTTCTGCCGAAAGGAGATGAGCACATTCTGCTGGTGGATGATGAGGAGTCCATTATCCATACCGGTCGGGAGATGCTTCAATTTCTGGGATACAAGGTTACCTGCTGCCTTAAAAGTCTTCAGGCGCTGGATCTGTTTACCGTCGATCCCCGCCGATTTGATCTGGTGATTACGGATATGACCATGCCCCAGATGAACGGCGATCGTTTCGCCAGGGAACTGATCGCTGTCCGCCGGGACATTCCCATAATCATCTGTACGGGATACAACCCTCAGATTGATGAAACCGCCGCTGCCCGCATTGGCGCCAAGGCCTTTATATTCAAGCCTCTGACTCTTCAGCAGTTGGCGTTTCTGGTCCGCGAAGTGATCGACGACAGAATCTAAACGACCGAAGCGGCGAGAAACGAGAGAAAGAAGAGGGCCGTGTTGCCCGAACAATGGATGACCATCGGCGTGGCCAGGGATTTGGACTGTTCATAGGCGAGGCAGAAGACCAATCCACCCACAACCTGCGTCAGGGGAAAGCCTCCCCTGATACCGTGAGCTCCTGCAAACAAAATGGTGGTGAGGATAATGGCCCATGCGATACCGGCTCTTCCCAGGGAAGCACGCAAGCGGTTTCGTAAAAAACCGTATATTATGCCTCGAAAGAACAGTTCTTCGGCCACCGGCGCTGCAATGCCGCCGACCAGAAAAAAAAGAATCAAGCGGCGGGTGTTGTCGGGAAGATGGATATAAATCAGGGCTGCGGGATCAAAACCCGCGAGCGCCAGTCCCAGGGCTATGACGCCGGCGGCCATGCCGAAGGCAAAAGACCAGATCAAGCCGTCCCGGACGCCGCTCGACAGCCTGGCAGGATCCAATCCGATTGCCGAAAGGCCGCCTGGTCTTTGATAAAACAGAAGCAGCAGAAAAGTAAAAGCCGCAAGTCTGGCGGCGCCGGTTAACGTGAGCGAAAAAATTCCCGACAAACCGCCAGACCAATCCGAGGCGGCGATCAGCATGACCACCCATTCGATCGTCAAGACCATCGCGGCGGCGATAATTAATTGCGGCGTGCTGATGCGGGCTGAATCCACCCGAGATTCCTCAAGGATTGGTAAGCGTACCACTGAATATACCAGTGATCGCTGGTTTTAATCAAATGAATCATCTCTTCGATCACGCTGGTCCGCTTTTGCGGTCGATTGCCGAGGCTGAACAACGCCATACAAACCACGTTGGGATGCGGATCGTTGAGAAAATCCCGGAGCAATGCATCGGCCCGGTCGGACCGGCTGTTGGCAAGCGCTTTTGCCAGCCAGTATCGTTCGGGTACGGTCCGCTGATGAGCCGATGCCGCCACTGCCGGATACTCGTCAATATCAACGTTTCTTTCCGAAAAGGCCCTCATGGCTTCTATCCGTGAGGAGCGTTTGGAAGAAAACAGATGCTTTTCGATTTCCGCTGTTGTCATATCATGATCTAATCTCGCGCCGGCGGGAAAGGATAGGGCAATCCCCATGCCCGCGCAGATTAAAGTGGAAAGCAGCATGCGGGCGCCAATCGAGGGGAGAAAAAACAGCAAGGCAAATATCATCGTCTGCGCCAGCAAAACGATCAGAAACGGCGAAGCAGCAATCAGCGATAGTAGGGTAAGCCGGCGAAAAAATCGCCAGTTATCGGTTTTTTCGGAAAATTCAGTTAACATCTTTTCCGGATTATCTGTAAAACCAACTGCCGGAACGGCCAGGATCGTTTCTTCTTTTTCCCGCAATATCAGCCGACCGTTTTCTTTCGTGATTTCCAGATCAATGGACTGTTTCGCATCGACGCGCAGATAATCGTGGGTCCGGAGGACCTCTTCGAGATGGTTTCGCAATTCTGGATTATGTATGCGGATCACGCTGGTTTTCAGCAGTTTCTGATCCAGGGATTTGAATACCTCGGCCGGATAAAGGGTATATTGATAATAAAATTGCGTTATTTTTTTCCCTACGGAGTTGGATAACAGCAGATGATCCCGGATCCGGATAAACGTATCCCCGTCGGCCCGGGGAATCCAGAAGACGAGGAGGATTACAAATGCCACTGCAGGAAAAGCCAGAGCCCACCAAGGCGAAGGCCTGGCATTTGGTGAAAGGATCATGAGGGTTGCCGTGGATGCAGCCAAAGGAATGAGAACACAGGCAGCAGTAGCCCAGCCGTTGAATCCATCCGCATTCACCCGGTAAAGCAGGACCGCCCAGAGTGATCCTGTAACGAACAGTCCGAACCGGCGATTCCATAAAAGAGAACGCCAGGTCAGCGTCACAATAAATGCGGCAAGACTCAATCCCGTGCCCACAGTCAGCGTGAAAAACAGGGCTCCGGCAAATGCGGGTTTCCAATCTTTAAGGCCCCCGGCTACCTGATGGTTCGGCACCGTAAGATATCCGGCCTCAGAGAGCATGGATACGGTTTGGTCCAGCCGGAGATTGGAAACATGGACCATGACGGTAAACAGAACCTGAGACGACAGTATCCCGATTGCCATTACCATCGGCAAAAGATAAAGATTACGCCTACAAGACGCGTCGGAGGGAAACACCAGGTCAGACCAGGACGGACAGGGCGTGGAGACCCAGAAGATAGCCGTTGGCTCCGAATCCGGTAATCTGCCCGGTCACTACGTCCGCCAAAAGCGAGTGATGCCGGAAGGATTCGCGCTTGTAAATATTGGATAGATGAACTTCCACCACCGGAAGGTCCAGAAGCGTCACGGCATCCCGGATGGCGATGCTGGTGTGGGTATAGGCCGCGGTATTCACAATCAGACCGTGATAGCGATTGCGGGCCTCATGGATTTTTTCGACGATTTCCCCTTCATGATTGGACTGAAAGACATCCACGTCCATTTCAAGACCATGGCCCAGATGGGCAATTTCGCCGTTGATCTCATCAAGGGTTTGGAAGCCGTAGATTTGCGGTTCCCGGACGCCCAGCAGATTCAGGTTGGGACCATGTATCACCAGAATTTTTTTTCGCATTACGCCACTTCCTATTTGCAACGTTCATTTGTTGCAGGCCGTCGAAGCGGGGCCTGCCTTTTGCTTCATTTCGGTTATGGTGGCGGCATAATCTGAAGAACCGAAAACAGCGGAGCCGGCTACAAAAACGTCAGCTCCGGCATGGGATATCTCCGAAATGGTGGACAGGTTGACGCCGCCGTCGACCTGGATCAGTACCGACGGATTTTTTTCCACGATCATTTGTTTCAATTGCCGGATTTTTTCAAGTGTATTGGGAATAAAAGACTGGCCCCCGAAGCCTGGGTTGACGCTCATCAGCAGCACGAAATCAGCATATTCCAAGACCCATTCCATGCCGGAAAGCGGCGTTGCGGGATTGAGAACGACCCCGGGCCGGGCCCCAGCGGATCGGATCAGCTCCAGGGTCCGGTTCAGATGATAACCGGTTTCCAGATGCACCGAGACCAGATCAGCCCCTGCATTGATAAAATCGGCAATATAGTGATCCGGATTCTCGATCATCAGATGAACATCGATGGGCAATCTGGTGGTACGGCGCACTGCCTCGACAATCAGAGGTCCCATGGTGATATTGGGAACAAAATGCCCGTCCATGACATCCACATGCACCCAGTCGGCCCCGGCAGTCTCAATGGCCCGAATCTGCTCCCCGAGCCGGGTGAAATCCGCCGACAGGATAGAAGGCGCGATTAGTTTCATGATATCTCCCTGTTGTGAATTTGCCAAATTCTTACCGATAATTTTTACTAAAAGCAAGCGGGTTATTTAATCAAAAAAACGGGTTTCCATGAGCTCGTCATTGACATAGAGAAAAATTGCACTCCGGACATGGGCTGGAATCAGCACCCAGATATCGGCTCCGGGGCGCATAAGTTCATCGTAAATATCCACGCTCATGCCGAATGCTCGCAAAGTAACGCGCACATGATGCCGCAGGTATCCATCCGGCAGGCGGTGACGGAAGAGAGCGCCGGATAACGATCCTTCACGGGTATCGGCTTCATCAGCCCGGACCCTCTGGACATCAAGAGTGATCAATGCTTCCCGCAGAACCCGAGAACCTGCCGGCGGATTCTGCTCCAGGATCACATTGGCAGGGCCATCTGGCACGACTACCGACCGGATATCGCCGACCCGCAGATGATGATGCTCGATCCGCCGGATGGCCTGATCAAGATAGAGGCCGGTCAGATCCGGCATCCGGTATTCCTTCGGCATCGGTCCCAGGCTGATCAACAGGTCCGCGCATTGATTTCGCTCAATGGTCATACCGGGCATGGGGACCTGGGCGATGACGGCCTTTCGGGCAATAGTCGAATGATGGGCCTGGGAAATACGGCCGACACAAAGCCCGTTTTCTTCGAGGATGAGACGGGCCTGTCGAAGATCCAGATCGTTGAGGTTCGGCATCGCCAGCGATTTTGCGCCTTTGGATATGGTGATGCGGATATCGCGGCCTTTTTTGATCTGGGCGCCGGGAGCGGGATGCTGAGCCATGACATGATTTTTCGGAATGTCGGGGCTGTACTCCAATTCCCGAAGCCGGGGATTGAGCCCCAGGTCCGTCAGGTTCTCCAGAACATGGATCAGATCACGACCCACCAGATCAGGAACGGTTATTTTTTCTTCGCTTCCCATCAGCAGCGTAATGGTGAAATAGGCGCTTAGACCGGCAAGACCAAGAAAAATGATTCCCATGGCCATAATTTTTATGGAAGACCGGATCATGCGCGTTTCTCCAGGCAGGCGGCAAAAAATCCATCCATGGCATGACAATGGGAAAAGGTTTTCAGGAAGCCGTGCTCATCAATTAATGAGCCGGCGGCAGGAGGCAGGAAGGACAAATCCTTTACGATCTTGAAATCCGGATTGCGGTCCAGAAACGAAACAATGATCTCCTGATTTTCTTCCGGCTCCATGCTGCACACCGCGTATACCATTCGGCCGGAAGGTTTCAGATACGGGGATATGTTTTGCAGCAGTCTTTCCTGTTTGGCGGCAAAACGTCCCAGATCCCGTCGGGAGGAGTCCCATTTGACGTCGGGGTTACGCCGGATTACGCCGAGGCCGGAGCAGGGCGCATCCAGAAGAATGCGGTCAAAAGGACCGGTCCCAGCCAGAGCCGACCGAATTTCCAGATCGCAAGTTCTCGGGGTTACCGTAGTGATTTCCAGACGCTTCATGTCGGCTTCAAGGCGATCTAGTTTTTTCGGAGCCAGATCCACTGCCAAGATGGTTCCGCTGTTGTTCATGAGCTGGGCCATATGGGCGGTTTTTCCACCGAATCCGGCACAGGCGTCAAGCACCCTTTCCCCGGGGCGGGGGCCCAGCAGAAATGATACCAGCTGGGCGGCTTCGTCCTGCACCTGAAAAAGGCCGTCCAGAAAAGGCCGCATTGTATCGACAGGCGAATTCAAGGCTTCCATGCACAAACCATCCGGCGCGAATTCTGTAAACGCCAACCTGCCGGCCTGATCGGCCAGCCGTCCGGCCAGGACATCACGGCTGATTTTAAGGGTATTGGTCCGGATGGTCAATGGTGGAATTGCGTTGGCGGCATCGCATAATTCACGGGCTTTATCAAGCCCGAACCGATCCAGCCAGCGCCGGGCCAGCCAGCGGGGAAAGGAACAGGTTACGGATAGAAATTCCAGAAGATCGGTTTCCGGCGACGGAAACTGTAAACCATCCCGATTTCGCACCGCGTTTCGAAGCAGTCCGTTAATAAAACCCACCGTCCATGCGGGCGCGGTTTTTTTTGCCAGGCCAACGGCGGTGTTGACCGCGGCCGATTCCGGAATCCGGTCTAAAAAAAAGATCTGAAACAGGGCCATCCGAAGGATGTTTCGCACTTCCGGCCGAATTTTTTTCATGGGAACATGGGAATAAAACCCGATGATCCAGTCCAGCCGCTTGCGCCATCGCGTCACGCCGAACACCAGGGTGGTAAAAAGGGCGCGGTCCCGACGGGTCATGGGGCGTGGATTGTTGTCGAGCAATTCCTGGATGATATAATCCAGGTGAAAGCGGCCCTGCTCGAGCGTGTTAAGGGCATCCAGTGCGTTTTGGCGGGGGTCGGATGTCATATGGTTCAATGCGTTTCAGCGCAGCACGGCGCCGGCAGGAATTGATTTGCCTTTTAGATAAATATCAATGGGCATCCGTTTACCGGATGCTTCCTGGATTTCGAGAACGGCTAAAGCTTTTCCGCCGCCCGTTGCGATTCGCAACTCATTGGCAAACCCGGAAAGCACTGTTCCGGGACGGACATTGGGATCTCCGGCGCGAAAGTCGGTCTTGAAAATAATGAGCCGCTTTTGATCCAGGAACGTAAATGCGCCGGGCCAGGGAGTCATGCCCCGGACAAATCTTTCAATGGATTCGGCGGATCGACTCCAGTCGATATGGCCGTCTTTCTTGGTCAGCAGGGGCGCATAAGTGGCGTCGGCGTGGTTCTGGGGAGTCGGCCGGATGGTATTGTTCGAAAAGCCCTCGATGGTTTTGGCCAGCAGATCCCCGCCGGCAACAGCCAACCGGTTATGCAGATCTCCGGCCGTGTCGTCGGGAGAAATGTCGAGAGCGGATTGCATCAGGATTTCGCCGGTATCCAAACCTTTGTCCATGAGCATGGTGGTCACGCCGGTGATGGTTTCACCGGCGATGACGGCCCACTGAATGGGGGCCGGTCCGCGGTATTTCGGCAACAGGGAGGCATGAACGTTGACGGCGCCGTAAGCGGGAACCTCCAAAACGGTTTTGGGCAGAATCCGGCCGAACGCCACCACCACCAGTAGATCCGGCTGAAGGTCCCGGATGGTTTCAACAAACGCGCCGGACCGAATGGTTTCCGGTTGGATCACGTCATACCCAAGGGATTGGGCCGCGACTTTGATCGGCGGCGGCGCGGGTTTCTTCCCACGGCCCCTGGGTCGGTCCGGCTGGGTGACTACCAGGGAAACGTCGCAGTCGGCTCCGGCCAGCGCACGCAAAGACGGTACCGCAAAATCAGGGGTACCCATGAAAATAACGTTAAATCGGGAGTTCACCCTTTTTGATCGCCTTTTTAATTCGGGATTTATAGAGATTGCGCTTGATCATGCTGATCCGGTCGATAAACAGGATGCCGTTTAAATGATCGATTTCATGCTGGAGAATAACGGCGGGGAAATCTTCGGCGCAAAATTCCACCGGGTTGCCGGACCGGTCAAGTCCCCGTATCGTCACCCTCCGGCTGCGCCGGACATCGCAGCGATAATCCGGAACGCTGAGACATCCTTCGTTTTCCGAGATCATCTCTCCTTCCATGCTGATAATTTCCGGGTTAATCACCACGCTGAATTCTCTTTTCACCGGATCAGCGGAGGGATCATAAACAATGATCTGCTTGTCGATGCCGGCCTGGATGGCGGCCAGGCCGACCCCAGGCGCTTCATACATGGTGTCGGCCATATTTTCGATGATCTCCTGAATGTCATCATCAACGGTTTCCACCGGTTTTACCGTTTTCGCCAAAAACGGGTCGGGATAGGTCAGTATTTTTAAAACAGCCATGATACTCTTGTTCTCTTTGTCTCAATAATTGGAAAGAATGTCGCGCGCGGCGGCAATATCCTGGTTGATCCGGCGAACCAGGGCTTCTATGTTTTCAAATTTCTTCTCATCGCGGATGCGGCGGATGAAATTGACCTGGATTGGTTCATTGTAAATATCTTTGATGAAATCGAGTATATGGACTTCTATGGTAAAGAGGTTGTCGCCAAAGGTGGGGCTGTAGCCGATATTGGCTACCCCTTTGAACGTCTTTTCTTTGCAGACCACGGTGACCGCATACACGCCGCTTCTGGGGCAGAGTTCATCGGTCAGGTGGATATTGGCCGTGGGAAACCCCAGCAACTTTCCCCCCCGGTTGCGTCCCGAGACCACCCGGCCGCGCACCTGATAATGACGGCCAAGAAGATAAAAGGCTTCTTCCACATTGCCGGCGGTCACTACCTCCCGGACCCGTGTGCTGCTGATCCGCTGACCGGCGTGGGATGCGTCCGATATCCATTGGGCCACAATCACGTCGAACCCGTATTTTTGGCCCCATTTTCTCAAAAACGCGACATTGCCTTCCCGGTTGCGGCCAAAGGCGTAATCCTCGCCAATGATGATGGCCTTTGTTCCGACCCGGCGGACCAGAATGTCTTCCACAAATTCTTTGGCCGTGACTGCGGCAAACGCCTCGTCAAAGCGGATGCAGATCAGTACATCAATACCGGTCCGGGCAATGAGTTCGGTTTTCTGCTCATACAGGGTGATCAGGGGCGGCTGCCCGTTTTTTTTAAGGACCCGCATTGGATGGGGCTCAAACGTAATGGCCACCGATGTTCCGTCTATGGCCTCGGCTTTTTCAATGACCTGACGCAAGATGGCCTGGTGCCCTTTGTGTACGCCGTCGAAGTTACCGATGGTCACAACGGCGTTTTCAAAGGGAGTTTCCATCTTATAAATATCGTTGATTGTTTTCATTCGTGTATCTCAAACCCGCCTGGCAGCATTTGTCGCCTCTACTATAATGCCAAAATTCCAAAAAAATACCGCTTGACATGCTAATTTTTCGAATATATAAATCCCTTTTGTTTTTAAATCAATCCTCTTTTTTTTAAAAAAACATGCCGAAGTGGCGGAATTGGTAGACGCGCTAGGTTCAGGGTCTAGTGGGGGTTCCCTCGTGGGAGTTCGAGTCTCCCCTTCGGCACCATTATCAAATCAAGGGCTTATCTCTTTCAGGGTAAGCCCTTTTTTTGTGTCCAAATCTGCATCGCGGCGACAAGTAAGGCAACAAAAAAAACGAGCGATTCCCGGCGTGGCAATGAGATCTCCGACGCCGTAAAAAAAAGAGAAAATTTTTGCGGGTTTTGCGCAAGTTGCCCAGCCGGTTGAGGTAATGGTTGATCTTTTCCTGGGAGGAATACCCGTCTTTCTGGATGAAATCCGAGAAAAACCGCTACGGCGCCTTGGGCATGGGTTCGATGGACGTCTTTTTCAGGCCCGTATTTGGGAAGATCCCGAGCGGTTGAAAAAATACGTTTGATGAAAATTTTTCGGCCTTCCTTGTGGACCAGCAAGTTTTTGGATTTTAAAAATAGGGAGGGGACGGCAGGTGATCATCCACCAGCCCCCTGATCTTATTCCATCCCGGAATCATTTTGCTGATCATCCTTATTGCATATAGAAGCGGTGCAGGGCCGCCGCCAGCCCGGCGCCGACAACAACGACACCGATAAATAAATTGAGTTTGGACTCGGACACGGAATAAGCGATCTTCGAACCGATTCCCGTTCCGGCCATGGATGCCATCATCATCATGGGAAGCCCCAGGCGAAACATCTCATGGTCAAAGCCGGCATCGGGTATCTGAAAAAAAATCAAGACCGCCGCAAAGCTCGTTGAGAACAGGGTCATGAGCATGGCCGTGCCCGTGGCGGTCAGCACCGGCGCGGATATGCAAAGCATCAGGAATACCGCGTATCCCATACCCCCGCCGATGCCCACCAGCCCGACCTGAAAGGCCATAAAGGCCACGCCGGCCAGCAGGGGCACGAACCGGAAGCGGTAGCGCGTCACCCGTATCTCTTCGGGTTCCGGCGCGGCTTTTTTCCATCCTCTGGCAATAAAAAACATTCCGAGCAATATGATCAGGTAACCGGCGGATCCCCGGAAATAATCTTCATTCTGGGGGATAAATGTTCTGCCGATCAGAATGCCCGCGAAGATCCAGGGCAGGGCAAACGCGGCCAGAGTGAGTCCCTGCCGGACCAGCACCCGGCCGTTACGGGCAGCGATCACCGTCATCACCAAAGCGTTGCCGCAGTCGATGACAAGGCTGATGAAAATGGTCAGATAAATATCGACCCCGAAAAGAACGAACAATACCGGGACCACAAGGGGCCAGGCGGTAAAGCCGATGGCGCTTGCCGCAATACCGGTAAACAGGGAAATAAACAACAATGCCAACAGATGGATCAGAATCGGTTTGTCCTTTTCGAAAATTGGTTGCTTTTCAGCGGGCTGTCATGCGTCAAACATTCTCGAATGCCGGGAGTTATATATTCATCCACCGGCCATGGCAAGGTCAGATTTTGTTCCTCCTTGCAATTGTATCAATCGGTTGACACTTCAGGCAGATTCTTATATTCTCCGGGACATCTTTTCCGCGTATTTTACTTGCCATTTCCATATTGGAGGACAGATGACAGTCGCAAAAGAGATTATGACTACAGACGTAATTACCCTGACCCTGGAGACCGACATTGTCCGGGCCGTCCAGATCCTGCTGGAAAACGACATCAACGGCGCGCCCGTGGTTGATGACCAGGGCCGCATCAAAGGCATTCTCTGCCAGAGCGACCTGGTGGTCCAACAAAAAAAATTGCCGCTGCCCGGAATCTTCACCATATTGGATGCATATATTACCCTGCCCACCACCAGACACATCGAAAAACAGATCTCCAAGATCACAGCTCTCAAGGTATCCGAGGCCATGACACCCGATCCGGTCACCATCAGTCCGGATACGGATATCGAATCCATCGCCGCCCTCATGGTGGACAAGAAATTCCATACTTTGCCGGTGGTGGAAGAGGAAAAGGTGGTAGGTATTGTGGGGAAAAGAGATGTCTTGAGGACCCTTTTTAAAAAAACGGGGGATCCCGAAGATAGGGAGGCGGCAGAATAACAGTCGGGAAGCCGGGTTTTGGATACGCGCATAATCGCATTAGCCCCATGACAATCAAACCGAAAAACAAAAAATTTGATCCCGAGGTCACCCGGATTATTCTCGAGAGCATCTCGGACGGCGTTTTTACCGTTGATCATCATTGGAAGATCACCTCGTTCAACCGGGCCGCCGAGGAGATTACCGGGATCAGCCGGGAGGAAGCCATTGGCCGGCACTGCTGGGAAGTGTTTTGCTCCAACATGTGCGAACATGATTGCGCCTTGAAGCGCACCATGCAGGAAAATCGGTCGTTTGTCAGTACGTCCGCCTATATCATCAACCGGGATAAAAAGCAGATTCCCATCTCCGTTTCCACTTCGCTGCTTAAGGACGCAAGCGGCAGAATCCTCGGCGGCGTCGAGATCTTCCGGGATCTGAGCCTGGTGGAGGATCTGCGCGACGCCCTTAATTCCCGAAACCGAATGGCCGACATGGTCAGCCGCAGTCCGGCCATGAAGGAAATTTTCAGCATACTCCCCCAGGTGGCCGAATCCGACAGCACAGTGCTGCTGGAAGGGGAGACCGGCACCGGAAAGGAACTGGCGGCACGGGCCATCCATGATCTCAGTCATCGTGCAAAAAAACCGTTTGTCGCCATCAACTGCGGGGCGCTGCCGGATACGCTGCTGGAATCGGAACTTTTCGGATACAAGGCCGGCGCCTTTACCAACGCAACAAAAGACAAGCCCGGCCATTTTGCCGCCGCCGAGGGCGGGACCGTCTTTTTGGATGAAGTCGGCGAAACCAGCCCGGCTTTCCAGGTCCGGCTGCTGCGGGTCCTGGAGGAACGAGAATACCAGCCCCTGGGCGGCGTTAAAAAGCAGAAAGCCGATGTCCGCATCATTGCCGCCTCCAATCAAAGCCTTTCCGAGCTGGTGGATGAAGGCGTATTCCGTCAGGATCTGTTTTACCGGATTAATGTGGTCCGGCTGCGATTGCCGCCCCTGCGGGAGCGCATGGAAGACATTCCCCTTCTGGCATCCCATTTTATTGCCCGGTTAAACCGCATCCGGGGAAAAAATATTACCGGGCTTCATCCGGACACCCTGGAAATTCTAATGTCCCATTCTTTTCCGGGCAATATCCGGGAACTGGAAAATATCATCGAACATGCCTTTGTGCTCTGTATGGAGGGGGATATTCTGCCGCGCCATCTCCCGTCTAATCTGGCTTCCGAAGCATCTGCCGTCCGTGCCTGCCGAACCGGCGACGACCCGGTCAAGAGCGCCCAGATCCGGGTTATCAATCAGGCCCTGGCGCGTCATCATTTCAATCGAAGTGCGGCGGCTGCCGAACTCGGTATTCACAAAACCACCCTTCTTCGAAAAATCCGCAAACTGGGCATAACGCTTCCACCTGTCGACGGCCGCTCACGATCATCATCGCGTACATAACATTCCAACCTGTATCCATTTGAACCGATGGATGTATACAATAATATACTATTTTTCTGGTTCCAAGGGTTCCCACGGTCAGGCATGTCAGAAAAATTGTTATTATTTTAATGTAATTCCGAATTATTATAATCATACAAGAAAAAGAATGATTTTAAAATCTCAGGCGTAATTTTTGCAGTATATTATCAAAACGGGGTTAGTCGCGGGTTCTGATCTCTCCGGAAATGATCATAGGACAACCTCGCAACAGGAGGCATCGTGAACGCGGTTGGAACAAAACAAAATCGATTCTCCCGCCAGACGCGGAAAAGTGATCTTGCGCGGTCTTCCGACATCAACAAATCTGTGTCGCCTGATATGGCATTGATGATCCAGCGACTGGGGGAAACCGAACAGCTCCAGCAGAAATTTCACGCCCTGGAAACCAGAATTCTGTCGATATTAAATCTCCAGGATTTTTTTGAAATCCTGCTGACGGAAATGGGACGGATTTTCAATATCCCCTTTGTATGGCTGTCGGTGATCAAGAAAAGCATGCTGGCCGATTTAATCAATCCTTTGATTGATTCACGTATCATTATCGAACGAACGCGATTTTTGGATAAAAGGGAATTCGACCGGATTTTCGGCGGTAACGCCATTCCCATGCTCTTTAGCGGGGATCTTTCCGGGTGTTCGATTTTCCTGCCGCGATCCGACCGGTTTTGCTCGGGTTCCATGGCTATTGCTCCTGTGCAAATTGATGGAGAAATTGTCGGCAGTCTGAATCAATGGGATCCGTCCCCCCGACGATTCGAACCCAACCTGGACGTTTCGTTTCTGGAACAGCTCATGATGAAAGTATCGTTATGCCTGTCCAATGTGGCGGCTCATGAGAAGCTCAAATATTTCGCGTTTCATGATCCCTTGACCGGATGTCTGAACCGGAGGGCTTTTGACACCGCCCTGCGTCGGGAATTTTCCCGTGCCAGACGGCATTTTCGGGATCTGAGCCTGGTATTCATGGATGTGGACAAGTTCAAACAAATAAATGATCGATATGGCCACGGCGTCGGAGACAAGGCGTTGATTTATTTATCGGAAACCATTCAATCCCTGATCCGGGATGAAGATGTTCTCGCTCGATTTGCCGGCGATGAATTCGTCCTGCTCCTGCCGGAAACGCCTGCACCCAGAGCCGAGATCCTAATGGGGCGGGTTCGGTCCTATCTGCATGAACATCCTCTGATGTATCAGGACAGGTTGATTCCCATTTCCGTGAGCCATGGCATCGCCTCGATTCCCGATAATAAAATTGAAAGCGTGTCAGGATTGTTAAAACGTGCCGATATCGCTCTTTATGAGGAAAAAAACGGTAAATCCCAACCCGTTCCAAAAATTTCTTTTTAAAAACCATGCGATATTCCCGCCTACCGGGCATTCTTTTTTATGACACCGTTGCACAGTAGCGCACAATATCATCGCAAAAATGCATCGTTATAGCGCGCGTTGTCTGGTGCCTCGTTAATTGCAATTTTATAGCTTCTTGTATATACAGTGCTATTTTTCTGTAAGCCGTAATTGTAATCCGTTTGGCATGTTTTATGTATGATCATATCGGCAAGGAGACGACGGGAAAATGAAAATCGCCTTGACGGTATGGGAAGACCGGATTTCACCGGTATTTGATGTCTCGGACATGCTGCTGGTCGCGGATATCGAACATGGCATCGTCCAAAATAGACGTCTGGTGAAAATAGAATCGGGCCTGCTGTCGCAGCGGGTTGCCATGCTCAAACGCCTGGAAATTCAAGTTTTGATCTGTGGGGCGATTTCGCAAGTACCGGCGACCAGCGTTTCTGCCGGCAATATTCGGCTGATTCCTTTTATCTCAGGGAAAATTGATCCTATTCTCGACGCGTTCGCAAAAGGGAAGGCGATTATGCCGGCATTTGCCATGCCCGGAGTCAGACGACATCGCCGTCGAAGAGGGCAACCTTTGCCGTTTTCGGAACGCGAACCGGTTAAAAGAAATCGCGTCGGATCCGGCAGGAACGTGAAGCTTTAACGGAATTTTCTACAGCAAGGAGGTGAACATCATGCCAGGTTTCAATAAAACGGGACCCAGGGGCGCCGGACCGATGACCGGAGGCGCCAGAGGTTTCTGCAATCCCGCCAACGCCGGATATCAAACCCCTGTTTACGACGGTTTGGGTTATGGCCGGGGCGGCGGCTTTGGCCGCGGATTCCGGGCCGGCATGGGCGGCGGATTCGGCAGAGGTTATGGAAGAGGCTACGGCCTGGGTTTTATGGGTAACCACCCCGCGTATGCCGCACCTTATGCGATGGATTCGTCATCGGAACTCGATATGCTCAAATCCCAGGCCGATTCCTTCCGTACCGCACTGGATTCAATCCAGCAGCGGATTGCGGATCTGGAAAAAATCAATCCATAAAAGCACCACTCGCGCACTACCTCCCTGGCGCAGGAACGACCGTGGAT
>CAZRES010000032.1:0-25490 GCA_964598885.1 uncultured Desulfobacteraceae bacterium
GCATGGGATAAGGAAACGCATTGTGGTCGATATTGATTTTTTCCATGGTATTTCAGTCCTTCATATGTTTTTTCACCGATTTGATGAAGCGTCCGAAGGCTTTATCCTTTTTTCGTTTGTCCAGATAGGACATCTCGTAGTGCGCGGACTCCTTTTTGAGCTTGATATAGCTGGCATAACGTTCTTCGCTCAGTTCTCCGCGATCAACTGCGGCCCGGACGGCGCAGCCGGGCTCGTTTTCGTGGCGGCAATCCGCATATCGGCAATTTGCGGAAAGCGCGGCAAATTCATCGAAGCCGGCATCGATCCCGTCGCCGGCGCCCACAATGCCCAGTTCCCGCATACCGGGCGTATCAATCAGCATGGCTCCCCGACCGAAAACGATGAGCTGCCGGCGCGAGGTCGTATGGGTTCCTTCACCCGTGCCGCTGACGGCCTTTGTTTCAAAGGCTTCCCGGCCCATGAGACGGTTGATCAGCGTTGTTTTCCCGACGCCCGATGAACCCAGCAGGCAGTATGTCTTTCCCGGTTGGAGCGTGTCTTGAAATTCATCGAATCCGGCTCCGGTGACGGCGCTGAGGGCGATCACTCTTGTTTTGGCGGCAGCGCTGACGATGGCCAGTTTTTGGTCCAGTTCATTTGGGGTGATCAGATCCGTCTTCGAGAGAATAACGATCGGTTCAACATGTCCGTCCGCGGCCATGACCAGGTAACGGTCCAGACGACGAGGATTAAAGTCGAAATGGCAGGATTGAACGATAAACGCGGCGTCGATGTTGGCGGCGATCATCTGGTAATCGATGGTTTCCCCCGCGGTTTTGCGCCGCAGGAATGTTTTTCGCGGAAAAACCCGGTGAATGATCGCCTCGGCATCATTATTGTAATATTGCGCCGTCACCCAGTCTCCGACGCATGGCAGGTCCACGGGATGTTCAATCTGGTAGGAAAGCTTGCCCGACAGTTCGGCCGAGGCTTCCCGCAATTCATCGGTTATGCGGTATGATCCGCGGTCAACCGCGGATACCCGGGCAAAGCCGGAGCCCTCCTGGAAAAATTCAGCGGCACGCGCTTCAAACCATTGGTCGAAGCCTAAATCGGTTAATTTCATATCGTCACATCACTAAACGATTGAATTCATCGGGCAGGTCGGCGATCCGGTGAAGTGATGGACTGTATAGTATTGGATGCTTCCGAACCGGCAAACGCGATCAAAGCGGCGCATTTATCCGAAGCGGATATATGCTGTTGAAAATGATCCCACCCGGAAAATTGCTTCTCCGTAATGCCGCGGCATTCAAGAATTCCGGCTTCCTGCCGGAATCGTTCTACCATATTTTTACCCACGAAAAACGGCTCGGATTTTCCAATGGGGTTGTCTGAAAGAAGGTTGATGTGACCAACGATAAACCTTTTAAGCGCTTCAAAATATGATATATTTCGAATATCCCAGCCCAGCAGGAGATTGATGCCCAAAATCGCCCCGGCAAGAGCGCCGCAAACGCCGCCCTGGAATCCCACGCCCCCGTCAAAAATAAAGGACAGGCGTTCCAGAAGCGGGTCGCCGATACCCGTACGCTTTCGTATATCTCGTAAAACGGCCTGCGCGCAGTGTATTGGTTCACCGTCTATTTTCCTCGGCTCCGCAGGTATCCCGGCCGGATTTTTTTCCCGGCAGGCATGCAGATGTCGCATGGCTCCTCGAATATGCCACAGACACTTGACGACCTTGTCGCCCGGCAAAAGATAGCGCAACTGACCCTTGCCCGTATAAAAATTTACGCCTGTTCTTTCCCGGCATATTGACGAGTCAAAGGAATTTTCAAACCATCTGACGTATTCGCCGACGCGGTCCATCACCTCCACCTCGGCGACCACACCCTTTTCCTTTAAAATATCTTCGTGCATCAATGCGATCCCGTACGCCCCGCCCGTCACGACACCGCAGGTCGAACCGCTCGCCACGACTCCGCCTTCCAGTCCGGTGAATGCTTTGAGCATCAGGTCCGCCCGCCGGTCTACCATATTCTGGAAGACTTCCAGAGAGGCCAATGCTCAGTTAAAATTTTTCAAGAGATAAAGGGAACCCCTTCTCCCCCAAAATCCTTTGGTTTTTTTATGCCCGGATTCTGCCATGACCTTACCTCATCATCTTTTGCGTTTTTTTTATTTCTCCCGTTTCTTTCGTCGCGTCCTTCATGACCGCCGTTTAAATGGAATTTTATATAAGTCCGGGCAGGTAGAGCGCGAGCTGGGGAAACGGAATCAGCAGAAGGGTGGCGATGATCAGAGCGATCAACAGGGGAACGACGCCTTTAAAGATCACACTTAAGGGCACATCTCTGGCAACGCCGCTGACCACGTAGACATTGACTCCTACCGGCGGTGTGATGACCCCGATCTGGGTCACCATGACGATAACGACGCCGAACCAGATGGGATCGTATCCGAAGCCGGTCACCACGGGATAAAAAATGGGAATGGTCAGCATGATCAGGGCCAGAGAATCAATAAAGCAACCGCCCGCCAGGTAGACCAGAATGATAAAGCCCATGATGACCGCCGGCGGCAGGTTGAAGGCGGAAACCCAGCTGGCGATATCATAGGGAATCCGGGAAATCGCGAGGAATTTGCCGAATATCGTGGCTCCGGCCACGATCACCAGAATCATGCAGGTGATCCGGGTGGTTTCAAACAGCGCCTGGGAAAATCCGGCCCAGTTGATATTGCGTCGGACCAGAGCCACCATCAGCGTGGCAAAAGACCCGATGGCCCCGGCCTCGGTGGGAGTGAAGATTCCGCCGAACAGTCCTCCCATCACCGCGATAAAGATCACGATGGTCTCGATCACACCGGAAAGAGAAGCGATTTTTTCCCTTAACGGGAATCTGGGGCCTTTGGGTCCGAGATCTGGTTTCAGGGTGGCCCAGATCAGAATGGTGGCGATAAACAGCAAGGTCAGAAGGATGCCGGGTAAAATACCGGCCAGAAAAAGCTTGCCGATGGATTGTTCCGTCAACACGCCGTAGATAATGAAAATCACCGATGGGGGAATGAGTATTCCGAGGCTCCCCCCGGCGGCAACAACTCCGGTGGCCAGTTCCGGCTTGTAATTATAGCGTTTCATCTCGGGCAGCGTGGCCGCTCCCATGGTCGCCGCGGTGGCATTGGTGGATCCGCAGATGGCGGCAAATGCCGCGCACGCGCCGATGGTGGCAATGGCCAGTCCGCCGGGAAGATGTCCGATAAATTTGTATGCCGTATCAAAAAGCCGGGACGAGATGCCCGAATGAAAGGCGAGTTGCCCCATGAGTACAAAAAGGGGGATAACCGTCAGGTTATAGGAATTGAAAACAGCGAAAAAATCCCTTGCCAGCAGTTTGTAGGAGACATCAAAGGAAACAATGTATCCAAAGCCCGCAAACCCGATCAGAGCCATTAAAAAACCTACCGGCATCCTTGAGAAAATCAGGACAAACAGCGCAATGATGCCGATAATACCGATGGTTGTGGCCGTCATTCGATTTCAGCCCCTCTGAATTGCCGCAAGAATTCGATAAACAGCACCAAACTGAGCATGGCGCATCCGGCGGCCACGCCGTAAACAAACGGGTAGGTTTTCATTTGGAGTGTCAGGGAAACCTCGCCGGCTTCTTTTAGATTCTGGCCATACAGAATGGATTGCCAGGCAATAACTCCGAACAGTATCATGGAGATTATTGAATTGACGATGTTGACGATCACCCGGGCCAGCCAGGGGAGTTTCTGTATGAGGAATTCCACGGCAATATGGCCCTTCTGCACCGAGGTATAGGGCAGTGAAAAGGATATGATCATCGACCCCACGAAACCCACCAATTCATAAGTTCCGGGAATGGGTCTTCCGAAAAATCTTAAAAAGACGTCCGCCACCGTCAGCAGCATGATAAACGCTACGGAGGCGGCGGCGATCCAGTTTAATTTTTCCGAAAGACCAAAAACAAATCTTTCAACGCGCAGAAAGGATATCATCCGGATTCTCTGTTTATAAGCAAAGGCGGCCGCCGGCGGGAAACCGGATCAGCCGCCCTGAAACACCGTGAAACGGTTGGGTTGTTATTGATCGTATTTTTCGATCAGATCCTGCAGAGTGTTGACGTTCGCGGCACCGTCGATTCCTTTTTCACCGGCTTTCTGGCTATATTCCTCGATTACCGGCGCCACGGCCTTTTTCCATTGGGCGTTTTCCTCTTCGGTGAGCGGAATAATGATGTTGCCTAACTCCAGGGTGAATTCTCGGCCTTCAGCATCTGCCTCATCCCAGACGGCGCCATGAACCCCGATATATTCATAACTGACATTGGTAAAAATTTTTTGAATATTTTCCGGCAACTGATTCCATTTGTCCTTGTTCATCACCACGAACATGGCGGTGGTGTATCCGATGCTGGAGCATTCCGTGGTGGACTTGATAACTTCGCCCTGTTTCCAGCCTTTCAGCGTTTCAATGGGTGCGAAGGTACCTTCGACAACTCCTTTCTGAAGGGCCTCATATGTTCCCGGCTGGGGCATGGCAACGGCCACGCCGCCCAGGGCTTCCACCACTTTGGCGCTCAGGCCGGTGGAGCGGATCTTCATTCCCTTGAGTTCTTCCAGGGTCTGTACCGGTTTTTTGGTATGCAGCAGACCCGGACCGTGGGCATGGATATAGAGCAGCTGGACGTTATCGAGTTCCTTGGGTTTGGTTTCGGCGTAGAAATCATTGGCAACCCTGGTTGCGACCATGCCGCTGGGATATCCCAGGGGAAGATCGAGAGCCTCCATTACCGGAAACCGTCCGCGGGTGTAGGCAAAACAGGACATGCCGATATCGGAAATGCCCTGGACCACACCGTCGTAACAGTCTGCGGCGGCGGTCAGGGTGCCGCCCGGGAACACATTGATTTTGACCTCGCCATTGGAGCGTTTCTCGATTTCCTCGGCCCACTGGGTCCCCGCGATGCATTGGGCGTGGGTGGGAGGGAAAAAGATGCTGTACGAAAGCACGATGGAAGGTTCTGCCTGTTTTTCGGATGCATCCACAACGCCGGCGCCTGCCAGACAAAGCGTCAGAATGAGAACAAAGCCGATCATACCGTAACCGATTCTTTTCATGCGTGTTCCCCCAAGCTCTTTGAAGTTTGAATTTGCAGCCTTTCGAAAAAGACCGCCATGTTCCTTAAAAAATAATTTTTTTATTTTAATATGATCGCCATTAAAATCAAGGTTTTTATTTTAAAACCGATCCATTGTTTCATTCCACCGGACCTGCAACGGTTTTCGAGCAGGTCGCGGTTTTTTGAAGATTTTGATCCGAAAAAAACCGTTGACGGGAATGTGCCTGCAGTCAGAAAAAAACAGCAAGCGGATCAAAATTGACACCACATCCCATTTCCATTATACTGTATTTTTAATCCACGATCCCGGACGAGGATGACGAAGCGATCCTATGGAAAAAATTCTCATTATCGACAGCGACAGGGAAACGCTCAAAACTGCCCAAAAAAGGTGGCCCGCATCGGATCGCTATGAACCGGTCACGGCATCCAATGCCAAAAAAGCCGTGGATCTGTTAAACGCTCAGGAGTTTTCGGCCCTGGTTTCCGGGGTGCACCTTCCCGATTTTGATGTTGTCGAACTCATCGCCTACATGACCCGAAGTTTTCCGTCCACTCCATGCGTTGTTCTTCTTGATTCCGGCCAACTCCCGCCCCGTTTCAAGGACCGTTCGGATCATGATGCTGTATTAGCCTATCTCGAGAAACCGGTGAATTGGGAAACATTGTCGCGAAAACTCGATTACCGTCTTCATCCGGGAAAGGCGTGCCGCACCCGCGGCGGAATGGCCCTGAAACATTTCCTGCCCCTGATTTATGTCAGCGGAAAAACCTGCCGGATGGATATAAGATACGGCCGCAAAGAAAAAGCAAGCCTGTTTTTTTTCCGGGGAGGCCTGGTGGATGCGGTTTGGGACAATGCCATTGGCGAGGCCGCCGTTTCGGAAGTCATTACCTGGAACAATGTCAAGATCTCCATTGAAAAGCTTCCGCAGAATAAAAAAGATATGCCGGTGCAGATTTCCCTTATGGATAAAATCGGGGTGACCTGGCAAAAAGAAGAGCCGCCTGCCGATCCGGTCCCGGTGTGTGAGGAGATATTGCCGCCCCTGCCGGGAAAAGAATTGCCCCCGGCTCCGGAAACGGTCGCCGGAATAGAACGGGGCCTGAAAAAATACGCCGGTGTCTTGCAATCCGTCAGGGGATACATGGGACTGGCTGTATTAAGTCCGGCCGGGACGTTGATCGCGGCCGACAGCCCAAAACATCTGCCGGAGTTAAACGAATTTTATTCCGACATCGCCGCGATTTTCCATCATTGCGATCAAACCGCGGATCGCCGGGGTTTTCAGCGATGCAATGGTTTTACCCTCCACACCCCGAAAGCAACTGCCATACTGATCCCGTCAACTCCGCCGGATTCAGAGTCCGGGGACGATAGTTTTTATTTTGTTGTCCTGATGTCGCCCGAGTCTAACGGCTATTATATGCAGATACAGCTGGAAAAGCTGATTCCCAAAATATGCGGATAGGTTTTGAGCGATCTGAAAAAACATATCATCGGGTTGATTTCCGATACCCACGGGTTGCTGCGAAACAACGTCATGGAAGCATTGGCGGGATCTGATCATATTATTCACGCCGGAGATATCGATACGCCGGAGGTGCTGCGCGAACTGGCCGCCATCGCCCCGGTAACGGCGGTGCGCGGCAACATGGACGGCCCCCGCCGCCTGGGAAGGCTCCCCGAAGCCGATATCATGGAAATTGCCGGTATCCTGATCTATATTATTCACGATCGCATGGCCATGGATGTCGACCCCCTGGCCGCCGGCATTTCCGTGGTGGTTTTCGGCCATTCCCACCGGCCCGCCATTGAAAAGCGAAACGGCGTGCTCTACATCAATCCGGGCAGCGCCGGTCCCCGGCGGTTCAACCTGCCGATCTCTGTGGGCCGGCTGGAAATTGCAGGAAGCCGGATTGATCCGTCCATTATTGAACTGTCGCAATAAAGAAAACTTTTTACCGAACCATCATCGCCGAATCTTATCGGTTTGTTAAACTGTCGACTGATTGCCCTGAATGCCCGCGACAAAACGCTTGACCTCGGACATGATCTTTTCAGGGTCAAGCTGCATGGGTTTTCGTTCTTCCATCACCACCCGCCCGTTGATGACCGACGCGGTCACATCGCTGCCGCCCACGGCATAAACCAGGTGGGAATAGACGTTGTACATGGGCGTCAGATGAGGTTTGCGGGTGTCGATGACAATCAGATCGGCTTTTTTCCCCTTTTCCAGAGAACCCGTGATATTGCCCAGTCCCAGCACCTTTGCCCCTTCGATGGTGGCCATGCGAACAACGGTCCGGGCGTCCATGACCGTGGGGTCCAGACGGTTGACCTTGTGAATCTTGGCGGCCATGTCCATTTCCGTAAACATGTCAAGATTGTTGTTGCTGGTGCAGCCGTCGGTCCCCAGCCCCACGCAGATCCCGGCATGGATCAGGTCCGGCGCCGGAGCGATTCCCGAGGCCAGCTTCATATTGCTTTCGGGATTGTGGGACACTTTGACATCGGCGTTTTTGAGCAGCCGGATGTCGTGATCGGACAATACCACGCAATGGCAGGCTACCAGCCGCGGTGAAAGCACGCCAAGATCCGCCAGATGAGCCACCGGGCTTTTTCCATATTTTTCCGTTATCCGCGCCACCTCATCGGCGGTTTCCGATACATGGATGGCCAGCGGGATATTGCGGCGTTCGGACAACCGGGCCGCCCGGACCAGAAGATCCGGGGCGCACAGGTAGGGCGAATGGGGTTCAACGGCAATGGTGATGCGGGGATGATGCTCCCATTTGTCAATCAGGTTTTCGGTGTACGCAAAACCCTGATCAATGGATCCGTAATTAGGAGATGGAAAATCATACAGCACTTCTCCCACCACGGCCCGCATGCCCGCGTCATGGACCGCCTGGGCCACGGCATCTTCAAAAAGATACATGTCCTTGAAACAGGTGGTGCCGGACAGGATCATTTCCGCGCAGGCCAGCATGGCGCCGGCATAAACCATCTCATGGGTCAGCCGGGCCTCGGCCGGGAAAATATGGTCATTGAGCCAGGCGGCCAGTTCGAGATCATCGGCCAGACCTCGGAAACAGGACATGGATGCATGCGTATGGGTGTTGACGAGGCCGGGCATGACGATGCCGCCTTTGGCATCGATGGTATGGCCGGCCGACTGATCCCGAAGTTTCGCGGCCGGGCCGATGTCGGCGACCGTATCCCGATAACGGCCACAGCGCCGCCGGTGACGATGGTGTCGTCTGGGTCCATGGTCACCACGGTTCCGTTGGTCACCAAAAGATCAATATCCGTCATGGCATACCTTCCGGACCACCGAATCGATCACCAAAGCCATCCGGGGAGCCGCTTCCCGGGCCACGCGAATCACATCTTCCACCGTAAACGATTGGGGATGGTCCGGATCATTGATATTGGTGATGGTGGAAAGGCCCAGCACCCGCATGCCCGCGTGAACCGCCGCGATGGTTTCCATGACCGTTGAAAAACCGACCGCGTCCGCGCCGGTCTGACGGAGAAATCGTGTTTCCGCCGGGGTTTCCAAAGCCGGGCCCTTCAGTCCCGCATATACGCCGGTTTGAAGAGAAAATCCCTCGGCTTCGGCGGCTTTTCCGGCGAGTTCAGCCAGGCACCGGTCATAGGCATGAATCATGTCCGGAAATCGTATGCCCCAGCGATCCATGTTGGGTCCGATCAGAGGATTTTCGCCGGTCATATTGATATGATCCCGGATCACCATGATATCGCCGGCGGAAAAGTTTAAGTTCAGTCCGCCGGCGGCATTGGAAAGGATCAGCGTCGAGACGCCCATTGCCCGCATCAGGCGCACGGGAAAGGTCACTTCCGACGGGGAATATCCCTCGTAAAGGTGAAACCGGCCCTGCATGACCATCACCCCGGCGCCGGCGATATCGCCGGCACTGCACCGGCCGTAATGACTTTCCACCGTTGACAGAAGAAAATGGGGGATCTCCCGGTAATCGATGGTCTGCATCCGTTCCAGGGGGGGCAGCCCCTCTCCCAGGCCGGTGCCGGTGATAATACCGATTGTCGGCCGCCCCTGGATTTTTGCCTTAAGAAAATCGGCCGCCGTGTTGACCTGTTCCAGATAAGAAAGTGTCATTTCGATTGCTGAAATTGTGTGAATTTTAATATTTCATGTAGTGAAACGGCTCGATGGTGGCGATGGCTTCGGTGCTCAATGTTTTGAACTTGTGGGATTTGAGGAGTTTGTCGGTGCCTTCCGGATCCGACACGTCCACCACGAATACGGCGGTTTTATTGCTTTCCAGAACGAATCCATAGGCGTTTTCGATATTGACTCCCTTGGCGGCCAGAAGCTGAACCAGTTTGTCCATGCCGCCGGGCTTGTCGTCGATGATCACGGCGATTACTTCCCGCAGATCCGCCTGCATCCCTTCACGGGTCAACACTTTCTGAGCCAGTTTGGGGTCATCCGCCAGAATATTGAAAAATCCTCTCTCTCCGAAAGAGGAAATGGTGATGGCCCGGATGTTGATTCGTTCCCGTGATAAAATGCCGGATACCCTGGCAAGTTTTCCCGGCGTGTTTTCCGTCGGTACCGTAACCTGATAAGCGATCATCATTCACCTGCCTTGTTGGAAATATGAAATCCAGTGAAATCCTGAAAACCAAAATCGCTTAAATTATAAGCGAACATCCACATGGTAAGTCAAGGTGATTTTTACTTGTTCTGCGGATGAAGATGCCGAAATAAGCATGGATCCCTGCCAGGTGCTTTAATAAATAAAAAATAGAATATGTTAATCCGTGATATCCCGCACCCAGCTCATGGCCGCGGCCACCGAGGGAAAACCCATGGTAGAGGTAAGCACAACCATGGCGTGATGAATCTCCTCCCGGGTTGCTCCTGCTTTAAGAGCCCGGCGGCTGTGACTGTGCACGGCCCCTTCAAGCCGGAGGGCCGCGGCGGCAGCCATCTGGATCAATTCCACGGTTTTTTCGTCAAGGGGACCTTCCGAGCGCGCAGCCAGGCCAAGTTCGGAAACCGCCTTCATAAGCCGGGGATGCTCGGACTTCATTACCTGATAGTTTTTGGGCATTTTTTCCGTCATGTTTTCGCCTCCATAGTAAAATTTGGAATAATGTTTTGCCGCTCTTTCAAAAACCGCGTCCGTCGGGCACACGGATGCCGATTTCCCGCAGCAGCCCCTTGGACGCATATTCGCTTAACGCCTGCCGCCCCGCCCGGCAGTATCCGTCGATGATCCGAGTAATCCGTTCCATTTGAGCCATGTCAACGGTCCCATCAGATTTCAGTGAAATCGCATTGCCGAACCATAACAAATTCTTACGCATTTTTCAAAGGATGAGACCTCAATTGATATCCGTCAAAAACAGGGTATGTTTATTTTGCTAATACCGGATTGTTGTCTTTATATTATGCCGGTCTTTAAATTCTCCCCTGCATTCGGTCATCATGGCGTGTTTTCGGGTATACGGGTAATGCGTGCAGATTTCGGGTTTGACATCCTGTATTCGGCAGTTGTATCGATTTTTTGAACCGGCTTCGACCATCCATGGGCATTGGGAATAAAGGCGGTCTGTGCCGGGCTCCACCCAGATCCGGTATCCGGTGACATTTCCGCCGGAGGTGATGCGCATGACGCGATCCAGGATGTCTGTCCGGCCAAGGGCTTTCCATCTCTGATAGTCTTCTTCCGTGCAGTCATTGTGATAAAGAAGCTTTTGGCAGCAATTTCCGCATTGCACACAGTGAAAAAGTGCCATATCGGTATCAATCCAGATGCCCTCGCGCCCGCTTATGGGGTGTTTTCCGGGATCGGCTCGGGTTTCAAATACCCGGCGGCAGATTTCCGCCATCACCGGCAGCGGGTATTGGTTTTCGTTCAATATGGTCAACACGTAGCCGCCGAGATCCTGTTCGCTGATAAGAGTTGTCTTTAATTTCTTTCCCCTTTTGATCAATACACACGCATTTTTTTCATTTTTTGTGACAATTATCCGGTTCTCCGTAATAATCGGGAAAAGTTCCTGAAAAAGATAAAATTGGGGACCGTATTGACTAAAATCTGTCCTTATGGCTCGCAGAACTTCACCAGGAGTCAAAAAAATTCTGTCTTTTTCATCCATTAGCAAGTCACGGATTCATAAAGAAGCGATTCGGAAACAGCCTTCATACGCCGCTGATTCTGGGTTTTCCGGTATTATATCATACCTTGTGATGGAATGCGTGCCTATTTCATCCGGAAAAGCGGCATTCCCCGGCGCCTCGCGTTTTACCGCCATTATGGTTAACGGCCGGAGCCGTTTCCCCGTCGCTTTTTGTCCGGCACGGATCTTTTTCAGGCAGAAGGATATTTTTCCACCCGCTGCACTGTAGTGGCCTGGGGGCCCTTTTCTCCCATTTCTTCCGTGAATCTGACACCGTCGCCCACATCCAGATCATCAAAATCATCATTCACCAGGCTGTTTTTGTGAAAATAAAATTCCTGTTCATTAACTGTTTTGATAAATCCGTATCCTTCATCCTTGAACAAACGGGATACAAAAGCGGTAACTTCCTGCTCGGGATGAACCTTGGTTTTTCCCTGCTGTTTTTCATTCAATTTCTTGACCTGCCGGAAAACCGCGTCAAAGGCGTTCCGAATGACTGTTGACAAGGATGCGTGCATATCTCCGCCTGTGGATTCTTTTTTCACCACCAGATCATGTCCCGGCGGCACGCTTACCTCAATGCGGACCCGATAAGACCTTCCGGTCTGCTGGTGTTCGTGTTTCTTTTCAACGGCCACCCGGCAGCTCATGACGTGATCGCAGAGTTTTTCCATCTTTTGGATCTTTTCATGGATGAGATTGTCAATTGTTTCTGTTTTGGCCACATTCCTGTAGGTTATTTCCGGTGGTACTTTCATAAGAAATCCTCTTTAAAAATTTATAAGTGTAACCATTTAGAATTACAGTTTTTTTAAATATAGTTTGGATGCCGCATGAGCACGGCTGCACATACTCCGGCCGCCGGAGCAAGCATGCTGTACGGTATGGTATGTTGATAATCAGCGCAGCACTTTTTCCATGCCGTCATGCGCGATCTGCACTTTCACCCCTTTTTCCGCGGCCATTTTCCGCAGTCTGGCCCCCAGCTTTCTTTCATCGGATGCAACAATTTCCGAGCCGCAATGGGTGATGATCATCTCCGGCACCTGCTCTTTTCTGCACCAGGTCAGCTGGGTCTGCACCGGGGTATGGCCGATGAGGGCGTCGTTGGGTTTGCGCACCATGGAGCGGGTGACGGTGGCGCCGTCCCCGATATACAGGCGCACATGTTTCAATGCCTTGTTCCGGGATTTGATGTACACCACATCCGGAGCGTAAAATATGATGACCCTTCCTGCCGTGATACGATACCCCACTGCCGGGGCCCGGGTGGAATGCAGCAGCGGAAAAGCTTCAAAAGTTATGCCGTTAATGGTTTCAGGACGTTCCGGAGCAAGGGTTCTTTTCTCGATGTTGCTGAATCCCTCCTGGTCTTTTACCTTGTCCCATCCCTGGCTGGTGGCATACACGGCACAGGGAGCCCCGTCAATTAATCCACCGGCATGGTCCGGGTGAAAATGGGTCAGAACAATGGCACCCGGCTTAACTTCATACTTTTTTTTCCGCCAGGTGCTGCCGCAGTCCACCATTACCTGCCTGCCCAGATAAGATACCAGCAAAGAAGCATGCATCCGGTGTCCCCGGCTGCTATGATCGATATATCCCCTGGTTCCCAGAAAGGTTAATTTCATGCTCCTTGCTCCACTATTTTTTGGAACTTTCCGGTAGCGTTTGAAGACAAAAGGCATGGCGTGCAGGACGTAGACAAGACACCGATAAACCTTTTATTTACAAGCATAATGATTCTCTTGTTGAAATGAAATACATTCCATCATGTATTTTAAAACCCGTAGCAGCGGACTATGGGCTCCGGGCGGTCCGTGCGCTAAAAAAATATCCTCCGCCCCTCGCATCCGGCCCAGAGCAAGGTCGGCCATGGGTGTCAATATTTTATGGCGACCGCCGGGAAGGCGGAAACGATACGGCAGCAACCAGATAGCAGGCCACGCCGATCAGTGCGGCAGCGCTGAGACCCCATGAGAGGGCGGCGAGACCGGATGCGAGAGCGGCGACCACAGAGACGAATCCGTTGATTCCCCAGGCCCATGGGATCCATTTCGGCCCGTGTGCACGCAGGCTGTCCACTCCGCGAGGGAAGGGCATCCCCATGAAAAATGCGAGCAGGGCCACAACGAAAATGTCGCCGTAGAAGAAGACATGGCTTCTAAACTGGATCGCATATTGCCAGAGTGATATGTGCAGGAGAGCGAAAAGAACGATAAGGGAGAACAGCAGTTTGTTGGTGACCCATTTGCGGGCCGACACGAATGCCCCCATACCCGAAAAAAGCAAGAATATCCCGACCGTTATGCCGAAGGCATAGACGGGGTGGGGGAGAAACCTTGCGAACTGCTGGATTGCGGTGATCTCCAGCAACATAAAAGCCGCTCCCAGCGCGGAAAAGTATACACAGACGCGCAGACCGTGGCCGTACCCGGATCTGCGCATCTCGACGGCAAAGGAGAGGGGCAGCAGAATCAGCAGTGCCCCCAGGGGGATGGCCTGGGCGAGGGTGATCAGGAGAAAGACATAGCCCCAGCCGATGTGGACCGGCACATTCCGGCCCGACTTGGAGAGCAACTGCGGCAAGGCCGCCCACTTGAAAAAGTGCGAGAAGTAGGGACTGTCGTCCGAGGGCGGCTCGATCCGGAATACATGTTGATCAAAGGCGGCTTGCGGATTGTCGAGAATGAGTCTGTACAAGTTATAGTACGGAGCACCCTCAACTTTATTGAACTGGTTGGCATCTTCGGCGTTGATGGCAGGGTGGTAGATGCGGTCGAAAGATCGCTGCCGACAGAATTCTTCCAGTGCCGCGATCTGCGGGCTCGTGAACGGCGTTGCCGATATCAGCAAAAGACTGGTGCGCAACGAACGGATGGCCGCAAGATGCCGGCCCGGATCCAATCCGCGCTTATCCAGCATCTGAGCGGCCGTAGCGAACAACTTCGCGCTATGCCTGGGAGGCAGGCTGAGCCAGGTCTCCACTGCCATTATTCCGTCCGGCGCCAGGCTTGAAAAGAAATCGCCCATAGCCTGGCGGGTGAGAAGATAGTTCGGATCCTGGGCCGATGTGCCGGCCGCGGAGGCGAAGAGCGACCCCTTGGCCGGCACGAGCGCCAGGTCGTAGCGGTTGGTGGTCTGGTTGGCAAAGGCGCGGGCGCTTGCGATGGTCAGGTTTACGTCCTCGCGTCCGTAAAGGTCGCCGGAGAAGTCCGACAGGTCGGTGGTCATGCGGCGCAGCAGGCCGCGGTTGTTCTCCACGGCGTCGACCTGCGCGGCATTGTGGGCGAGGGCTTCGAGAACCTTCATCCCCCCGCCCGATCCAGCCACCAGAACCCGCGGGTTTTTGGCGAAGAGATAGGCAGCGCCGCTGAGCATGGAATTGAAGAAATTTTTGAGTTCGGAGGGATTGTCCCCCCGGCAGACGACTTCTCTGCCGCCTCCGTTTATGAAGATGGCCTTCTGATCGGGAATCCTGCCGGAGTAGGTGAGGCTGAGGCCGGGCGCATAGCGGATGGTTTCGCTATTCACTACCGAGAGATAGCCGAAGCGATTCCAGCCCGCGTATTCGATCTTAGCATCCGGCATGCGCATCAGATTGCTCATGCCTTTGTATTGGGAAACAGGGGGCGGACCGTTTGTCAGCAGCGCCGGTACGGCAGCGACGATCAGGGCAATGACGAGCAGGACGCGCGGCGGTTTTGTCTTCAGAACGGGCCATGCAGACACGGCGACGGGCACGGCCGATATGGCCAGCGCGTATTGCGGATGCATATTGCAAAGCAGCACCAGAGCGGCCAGCACACCGGCGCCGGAACCGAGCATGTTTGCGAAATAAACCTGGCCCGGCGGTATGCGTTTGCTCATGAAGTGGTGGCCTATTATATAGCCTCCGAAAAAGAAGGGGAGACAAAGCAGCAAATAGTAGGCGACGAAGTTTGCCAGCTGCGTTCTGTCCCAGAGCACCATCAGCGGCACGCATTCAATCCTCTGTGCCAATTTCGGGAATATGGACAGGGAGCAGACGAACAGCACCGTCATCCATGGCAGTAATCCGCCGGATCGCCGGTCTTTCCTGTTGGCGAGATACAGGGCCGTGCCGCTGGCAGCGAAACCGAGCATCGCCAGGCTGATGATCATGGATGCGAAGTAGGACCAGTACTGCACCGCCAGAATGCGGGTGAGCAACAGTTGGTAGGACAGCACTGCAGCCGAGACAATGCCGACGAACAACAGCGTGACGGTGAGGCCCGGGGTCGGTATTGGCGAATCCTTCATCTCGGTTTTCTTGCCCCTATGCATCTACAACCCCATAAACGCACACACATAGACTAGTTGTCTTTTTCTCTTGTCAGCGGGACGAACCGGACCGGCATCAGATTGCGGGTGTTTACATGTCCTTTTTCGTTCTTGGTCACCAACAGCAGATATTGGGTGCCGAACCTGGATCCGACGGGGATGCACATTCTGCCGCCTTCCTTGAGTTGCTGGACCAGCGGCGGCGGCACATGCTCCGCGGCGGCGGTGACCACAATGGCATCCCAGGGCCCCTTTTCCTTCCAGCCGTAATAGCCGTCGCCTTGCCGGATCGTCACCTCGTTGTAGCCGACCTCGCTCAGCGTTTCTTTGGCCCGTTTCGCCAGTTCCGGTATGATCTCGATGGTGTAGACATTGCTGGTTATCTCCGCCAGCACTGCCGCCTGATAGCCGGAGCCGGTGCCGATCTCCAGCACTTTGTCGCCGGATTCCACCTTTAGCGTCTGCGTCATGTGGGCGACGATATAGGGTTGGGATATGGTCTGACCGTAGCCGATGGGTACCGGATGGTCGCCATAGGGATCGCGACGATAGTTTTCCGGAATCATCAGATGCCGGGGAACCTTCCGCATGGCCGCGATAACATTCTTGTCGGTTATTTCCCGGGCAATGATCTGGTTTTCCACCATCGCCATTCTTTCATCCTTGTAATCGTCGTTTTTCGCTTCCAGTGCAACGGTTGACAGCAGGGTCGCAGCGAGGGCCATCATCCAAACCGCCATGGTTTTTCGTTTTAATATCATTTCTATAATTTCCCTTTATTATAGATTTATTTTTAAGGTCGGGCCGCGCATTCTTCCGGATGAAAATTTTTCCCGCATCGCCTGCATGTTTTTGCATTCTGCCGAAGCGTACTTCATTATCCCGATTCGATACAATGGGGAACAATATGTATTTTGCCTTTTGGTTTCCGTATCCAAATCGCCCGTCAGTGATGAGAGCAGCCGGGCCGGGACCGGGAAAAGACGGAAAAAGAGCAGTCTTGGAAAGAAGAAAGATGCAGGCCGAAGCCGGGGAGTCGGATGTCGGGTCATCACAGGAATTCGGAGAACTTTTTTTCCACCCGTTCGGCTTATTTGCGGCGCAACCAGACTTCCATCAGCAGAAACAGCCCTAACATAACAATACAACCGCCAAAAAGGGTCAGCAACGTACCGAAAATGACAGACGCATATCCCAACGGCTGAAAAACCATAAAGTCGATATCAGGAAAAGTGATCGTATAAAAAGTCTGCTCCATGATTCCCGAGACGATCCCGACCCACATACCGCCGATCCCCCCGGCAATGCACAAGACGCCAATGATTGCAGGAACTAGGTCGGAAAGTGTTCTTGTCTGGATAAAATCAACCCGTCCGGTGACACTCACGCGCTTGTATAAAGCCTTTAATACGATTACCACACAGAAAAAACCGACAAGCAGCAACAGAAACAGAATGCCGGAGGCCATAAAAAAGTCGGCCGGATTTTTTATGATGGTGTAACTGAGCATGATTGGCCCTGAAAATTAAGGTCCTGAATGAAAGACGCCGGGCATTTGAAACGGCCACGGCATTTTGTTTATGATACTGAAATCTAGCCATGGCCTCATCGTCGCCGAATATCTCTATAAAAAAATGATAAATCTTTTGTTCCGGATGTCAAAAATCATTATCCAGGCAAACAAAAACAAGTCGGCCGGCAATGAGCCAATCACTGCCGCCCCGCCCGGTTCACCAATGCCGGAATGCATGCTGAGAAGACGGGCTGGTGCGTTTGTATGCGGTTATGGGTGCCCCGGATTTCAATCAGGGTTTGGATGCCATAATGAGCACCGCTGCACATATCCCGGCCGCCAGAGCGAGTATGCTGTATTTTTTGCGGTCTTTTTCCGCCTCAGGCAAAAGATGGGTGGCCCCCACATAAATGAGTGCACCGGCGGACAGAGACAGCAATGCACCCAGTGCCGGGTCGCTGATCCGGTAGATAAAAGGATAGGAAACCAGCATTCCAGCCGGCGTGGTTAGTGCGGCAGCCAAAAAGGCAAGCGCCAGGGACTTTTGTTGAGAGAATCCGGCCCGAAGCAACAAAAGAAAGGTGATAATCCCTTCTGGAAATTCATGTAATACCATACCAAAGGTTGCCAGAATCCCGGTAAAAAAATCCACGTTAAAAGTGATGGAATAGCTGAATCCGTCAATAAAAGAATGCAATCCAATGCCGAGCATGGGAATAACGCCCAGGGTATAATCTTCAGCTTCCACATTTTTTTCACAGACAAAGGCGGTGATAAAGCGGTCGAACACATACAGGGCAAAAAAACCGGACAGTATGAAAACCGGAGCCCGGGAATTCATGGACAATGATTTGGGGATAATATGCAGAAATGAGGCGGTAATGATCACCCCTGCGGCAAAGCACATGAAATAGGCGGCGTTTTTCTTACCCCATGCTGCATACCGGCGTATGGTATATATACCCAGAGTGGTGGTTGCTGCAGCCAGCAAACTCATGAACAGGGCCATCCAAAATGAATTTTGCATTATTCACATCTTTTGAATTTGTTTCATGTCTTCTGCAATTCGTTGGGATGCCAAATACCGTTCTTCTTCCGGAATTACCGCTTGTGCAGCAGGAAATTGGTAATCTTGTTCCCGTTCAATCTGGGCGGTTATTTCAGCCAGAAGGGTTTTCACCGGATATTTAAAACCAGAATCGTTTTCAGGTGTTTTCTTCAGTTCATCGAGCCGCCCTTAGACGACTGCACTATTGGAAAATGTTTGGAAGGATAACGCAATAGGGTCGATTATGTATACTTTGCTGTATGGATGGGTATTTTTGTTTTATCCTTATGCTTTTCCCTTAAGCCCCGGGCGTATATTTCAATGGGATGCCGGACGGTCACACTGCTTTTGGCATGGGAGAGCAGATCCGTGATCTGAAGCATGCAGGCCGGACATCCTGTTGCGATGGTATCCGCGCCTGTGTCCAGAATGGCGTCCCGTTTCTTGGCGCCTATTTTTTCGGATAATTCATAATGCTCCAGGTTGAAGCTGCCGCCCATGCCGCAGCATTGGTCGGCATTTTTCATTTCAACAAGCCGGCACGTGCCCGCGGCGCCAAGAAGAGTTCTGGGCTGGTTTTCCACGCCCAGGGATTTTTTCAAATGACACGGATCATGATAGGTCACGGTTTCCGGACCGGCATCCGGCACGGCTTCCACACCGACGACATCCACCAAAAACGCGCTGATATCCATTGTTTTTCCGGCGATTTTTCGAACCTGTTCTTTTGTTTTGCGGGATTTGTCCCACAGATAGTCTTCCATGGCCGGCCACAGCTTGGTGATGGTGGAAGTGCAAGTAGCACAAGGGGTGACAAGATAATCAAAATCAAGAGGTTGCCATATAGTCAGATTTTTTTCCACCAGCCGGGAAAACGTTTTTACATCCCCGGAAGAAAGGGCCGGAATACCGCAGCAGGGGGCTTTGTCGGCAACAAATACATCCACGCCATGAAAGGCGAACACCTCCATGGCCGCATCAGCCAGCCGGGGCAGAATCTTGTCCGCCAGGCAGCCGGGATAAAAAACCACACGGATCCGGTCGTCCTGCCGGGGTCCTGAAAAGTCCCGGCTGGCCTTTTTATGCCATGCCGCCGCGGCAATGGGCATGAAATGCCGGTCGCCGATGACAGGGGACATAAACCGGGCGCACGATGTCCCCAGATTTTTGTTCACACTCCGTATAAAAGGCCCCTGCAGCCGGCCCATCCATTTAATCAAGCTGTCAAAACGATCCGGATTGGACAAAAACCCACGAAAAATCGCTCTTTTGACGGGTGAAAGCCCCAGATAACCCGTAATAACGGCTCTTGCCTTTAAAAACACCTCCAGAACCGGCACCCCGCCCGGACAGGCCGCCGCGCACGATCCGCACAAAAGACACCGGTCCAGGCGCTTTTTAACCGCCTGGGGATCATCCAGAATTTCCCGGCTTAAGTTTTCCAAAAGCACCAGTTTTCCCCGGGCCACGTCTGTTTCCCTGCCGGTTTGGCCGTAGAGCGGACATACTGCCTGGCACATGCCGCAACGGGTGCAGGAAGCAAGGTCGTCTTCCAGCTCTTTTAACAGGCCAACCAGCTTGTTCATATCTGCCATAGGCTATTCTCCGATCATCTTGCCCGGGTTGAGGATGTTTTTGGGATCAAAGGTCTGCTTGAGCTTTCGGGAATACAAAAGAGTGCCCCTGCTGGTTTCTTTTTCCATGTATTTTCGCTTGGCCAGGCCGATGCCGTGCTCGCCGGAAAGGGTGCCGCCCATGGCCAGGGCGGCGTCAAATATATCGTCTATGGCTTTTTCCACCCGGGCAAACTCGTTGTGATCCCGTTTATCGGTTAAAATGGTGGGGTGCAGGTTGCCGTCGCCGGCATGACCGAAGGTTCCGATATCCAGATTATAAATCCGGCTGATTTCCTTTATTTTTTTCACCATGTCGGGAATCCTGCTGCGGGGAACGGTGGCGTCTTCGAGCACGGTGGTGGGCTTCAGTTGCGCAAGCGCCGGCAATGCATCCCTTCTGGCCTGCCAGATCAGCTCTTTTTCCGCCTCACTTTTTGCCCCCCGAACCTGGACCGCGCCGTTTTTCCGGCAGATTTCCTGAATTTTTTCCGCATCCTCACTTACCTCGGCCGGATGGCCGTCGACTTCGATAAGCAAAAGCGCTTCGGCATCCACGGGCAGGCCGGCATGACGGAAATCCTCCACTGTGCGGATGGTGAAGTTATCCAGAAATTCCAGAGTGCACGGCACGATCCGATCAGCGATAATGGCGGCCACGGTTTCGGATGCCTGTTCTACCGATGCAAACACGGCGGTCATGGCCCTGGAAGCCTTGGGAGGGGGAATGAGTTTGAGGATAATTCGGGCAAAAACCCCCAGAAGTCCTTCAGATCCGACCATCAGATCCGAAAGATTAAAGCCGGTGGCGCATTTTACCGTTCTTGCGCCTGACTTTACAATTTCCCCGTTGACGTCAAAAAATTCCATCCCCATCACATAATCTTTGGTCACCCCGTATTTGAGCCCGCGAAGGCCGCCGGCATTTTCCGCCACATTGCCCCCAAGGGTGGACACGGTCTGACTGCCCGGGTCAGGCGGGTAAAAAAGTCCCTGTTCCGCCACAGCAGCGGCAAATTGCGCGGTTATGACCCCGGGCTCCACCACCGCATACAGGTCCTGCCGGTTTATTTCAAGAATCCGGGACAGCCCGTTGGTAAGGACCACCACGGCATTCGTGCCGGTGGGGATGGTGCCGCCGCTCAGGTTGGTTCCGGACCCGCGCACGGTCAGAGGGATGCTGTTTTCATTGCACAGGGCCACGATCAAACCCAGCTGCTCTGTGGTCCCGGGCCTGACCACAAGGGCCGGGACCACCGGATCCAATACGGCGGAATCATAGGCATAGGCATGACGGTCGGCTTCTTCCCCCATGACATTGCCGGCTCCTGCAATTTTTTCAAACTGGCGGACCAGGTTTTTATTCATCATTGATCAACCCTTTCTGCATTTTTTGGTATTCCGGGTTTATTAAAAAATTCCCGGAAAAATAAGATAGGCAAACACCATTCCCATGGAACCCACCACTGCACCGTAAACCAGCAAAGGCAATACATTCCGTCTTAAGATCAAGCCCTCCATGCCGACCAGGCCCACAGTGGCCGATGCGGCGACGATATTGTGGATGCATACCATGTTTCCCATGGCCCCGCCCACTGTCTGCAGGGCCACGATAATCTGCCGGGGCAGTTCAAGGGCGGTGGCAATATCATACTGAAATTCAGCAAAAAGCAGATCTGAGACCGTGTTGCTTCCGGTGATAAAAGAACCCAGAGCCCCCACAAAGGCGGCAAACAAGGGCCATGATCCTTGTGTAACCGCCCCCACGGCCTCTGCCATTGCAAGTGGCATGGACGCATAGCCTAAGGGATTGATGCTGGAATTTCGAAAAATCTGAACCAGGGCCACGGCGAAAACCAATGCAATGGTCGGATTCTTCATTCGTTTAAATGCCTGGCTCCACGCGTTTTTTACCTTTTGAACGGGCATGCGGTGGAGAAATATGGTCAATACCGCCACAAGTGCAAAGGGAACGATGCCCGGATTATAAAACGGTTCCAGGGAATAGCCAATGCCGGACTGGCCCAGAATATCCCGGAAACCGATGCTCCAGGTCTTAACCCAGTCTGTAAACGGCAGGAACTGCACCCTTGTAAGAACCAGAATCAGGCCGATAAGCACATACGGCATCCAGGCGCGCACCTGGCTCATTTGCGGTTTAAAGGAGATGTCTGCTTCCGTGGCAATTTCTCCGGTCCATTCCGCGTCCCATTCCGACTGGGGACCGAAATCCCAGGACGATTCCGGCAGAAACCATTTTCTCCGGGCGGCAAAAAGCACCACCGGCAGGCCCACAAGCCCTCCGATGAGTGCGGGAAATTCCTCTCCGATAAAAAAGGCGGAGACGAGAAAAGGGATGACAAATGCCGTTGACGCAAATACTGAAAATTTCCAGATGGGAAGGCCCTCTTTCCAGGACCGGTTGCGGCCGAACAGCCGGGTCATGAAGCAGACAATAAATAGTGGCAGGATAAAGGCCATGACCGAATGAAACACAGCGGCCCACTTGCCGATAAGCATGTAGAATCCGTCCATGTCTGAAAATCCGATACCGGGTCCGGTTTCGGCGATGGCTGCCTCGACCTTGTATGACAGATTCTTCAGGCCAAACCAGATGGGTGTGCCGACGGCTCCGAACGTCACCGGTATGCTGTTTAAAATAAGGGCCACCAGAACCGCGGCCAGAGCGGGAAACCCAAGGCTCATCAAAAGAGGTCCGGCAATGGCCGCTGGGGTGCCGAAACCGGCAGCGCCTTCGAGAAAAGCCTCAAAGATAAACGCGATAATAATAACCTGCACCCTCCGGTCCGTGGAGATCCCATGGAAACCATAATTGATGGTCTCCATGCCTCCGCTTTCGGAAAGGGTGTATAAAATCAACAAGGCGCCGAAAACAATGAACAGCACGGTGACCGCACTGGCAAATCCCTGAAGCGTGGATGCCGCCACAACAATCAGATCCATTTTCCAGACAAACACCCCTGCCGCCGCAGATGCCAGCCAGGCCAGAGGCATTGCCCGGGTTGCCGGCCAGCGCATGCCGACCATCAGCACCAGGGCCACGAGTATGGGAATAAAGGCAAAAATCGCAAGAAATCCGACGTGCATTTTTAATATCCTTTCGCTGAGGGTAAAATGCTGTCAGGCTATAACTGATTTGGTCCCTTTTCTATGAAAATGGCGTTTATGGATCTGGTTGCCGTGTCGGCCGATATGCTTCTTTTGCCGTTTATAATCTCGCTTATTCGATTCGGCGGAACCGCAAGATCCCGCGATAGCTGATTCATGCTGATATTCATCGGCTCCATGAAATCTTCGCGTAAAATTTCGCCCGGCGTAATGGGATCAAGAAAATCGTCGCTACTCATTTTTCCACGCGACCACCTCCGCTTTCTCATCCTGGTGCAAAACTTATTTATTGGTTTAATTTGGAGCTTGCAATGCGATTAAGGCTGACGCCGGATTCGGCGGCCTGTATGGCTAATTTCCGATGAACATCCGGCGGCACCCGCACCATGAATTTCCCGCTGAAATGTCTGCATGCGATCGGTTCGGGGATGGGCTCATTGTCTTCGATCATGTCCAATAATACGTCGGCCACAATTTTCCGAATTCCTTTTAACGCTTTTTCCGGCGTATCAGCCAGCCAGCTCAAGCTTGGGAATTCAGCGCACAGACCAACATATTCATTATCATCTTCAGACCAGGTAACCCGGTAAGTATATTTATCCTTTTTAATGGCCATGACTGACCTCCATTTTTTCTATAGCCAAAAGCACCTGTTTAACCTGGTATGCCTTGGCTTTCCCTTTATCATTTTGAATATTTACCCTTGGATCTCCCTGCCAGGGCGTTTTGTAAACGCGATGACTGCTTTTTTTCTGGCGCGGCTCGCCAAAATAATGTTCGCATACCCTGCATAGATCCGAAAACCGCACATTCTTCGGATTTTGTTTCAATATCAATAGCAGATCATCGATTTTAGTCGTGGCCTTATAGTATCAATATTGATATCATTGTCAAGTGCTAACCGCCCCGCTTATTCTCTTCAAACATCTCCACCGGCATGGGGTGGCGCAGCCGTTGCGGTTTTTCCGGCTTCGGGCAAAGGCGAGGATGATGTAGCTCCGCACCTGGTGGTCAATCAGGTTTTAGCCGGCGGCAAACAGCCAGGCGGGCAAGTTCTTCAATCCGCGCCAGCTTGGTCCGCCATGGCAATTGTGCAACGATGCGTTGCACGATTGCCCGACTGGAATAGGATTCGACAAATTTCCTTCGCAGCATTTGCGCCGACCTCCGCAGATGGAACTTGATGTCGCTATTTGCGATTTCAAGTTGCAAAACTCCACGCTTGCACTTTTATGATATTTTGTGATATTCCAAGCATAAAAGCAGTGAGTGAAATCATCGCGCGTCATATGGGAGCTGATATTGAAATTCAGTGAGCTGGTAAGACTGCTTGAATCCAAAGGTTTTAAAGTGATTCTCAAGTCCGCGGGGATAAAATAGGAGAAAATCATGATCGATCTGCCATATTCACTGGTCATTGAGGCGACGAAGGAGCCCGATTATTTTGGGTTTTTCTCTCCGGATCTTGAGGGATTCACCGGGGTCGGCCATTCCATTGAGGATTGCGTCTACAAAGCCAGGTGGGGGATGAAGGAACATGTTGAACTTTTGAAAGAGCAGGGGCTTCCCGTTCCTCCGCGGGTTAAAAACGTTAAAATCATCGTGCAAAACGATGAGCGTCAGGCCGCGTAACGAACGATTTCAAGCTCTGTGCCGCCTTCAACTTTCGTCAGAATTTCGTCGACCCAACTCAGCACCTTGTCGTCAATGACATATTCAGGGCAATTGGCGCATTGAAGAATGGGCAGCGCCTTCACGATAACAATGGTGTTCTCATTGATCTTGAAAGGCAAATCAGTCGTTGCTGCCGATAGTAATCCGCCACAAACGCCGCATTTCATGGTTTTGGCTTCCTTGTTATTTTTTATTCTCTTGTTCACGTTCCGGCCGGCGCGGCTTGAACGGCGAGATTCTTGGCCGGAATAATTCGGCGTTCAATATCCGGTCCTATTTTGCGTTTCATTATCCGAAGGTCATATTCAGACTGAAGATTCAGCCAGAATTGCGCCTCTATCCCGAAATATCGCTCCAGCCTGAGCGCCGTGTCGGCTGATATGCTTCTTTTGCCGTTTATAATCTCGCTTATTCTGTTCGGCGGAACCGCAAGATCCCGCGATAGCTGATTCATGCTGATATTCATCGGCTCCATGAAATCTTCGCGTAAAATTTCGCCCGGCGTAATGGGATCAAGAAAATCTTTGTTACTCATTTTTTAATCTCAATGATAATCAACAATAGCGACATTGAAAGCGCGGATGCACTTATAGTGCGTAAAGACCATTGCCGCGAAACCGCTTTTATAATCGGTTTTCCACCTGAACGGACAATTTCAGTCCGACACTGTGCAAAACGGAATTCAGACTTTTTAATTTGGGATTGCCTTGCGCGGAAAGAATGCGATAAAGATTTTCCCTGTTAAGCTTTGTTTCGCGTGCTATCTCAGAAATGCCTTTCGCGTTTGCCACGTCTTTTAAGGCCATCAGAAACACTTCGTAGGAGCCGTCTTCCAATGCAGCATTTAAATATTCCGCGGCTTCAGCAGGATCGAGAAGGTCCGCCTTAAGGTTATTTT
>CAZRES010000033.1:0-25465 GCA_964598885.1 uncultured Desulfobacteraceae bacterium
GTATGCCGAAGGCAAGGGGTTCGGAAAATCCCATGGTGGCGATGCCGAACCACTCCACAAAATTGGCCCAGTCGCCGAGTTCGGTCATGGTGGGCATACGGAAAAGATCATTGGGGTTATACAGATCCATCCCCGGCAGCCTGATCAGATGAACGCCATTGTCGATTACCGGATATTCAGGGCCGGAGATCACGTCCACCCGGTGCCCGAGATCCCGGAGGGCCCGGCTCAGGTTTCGGATATAGACGCCCTGGCCCCCGCAATGGGGGTTGCTGCGATAGCCCAGCAGGCAGATGCGCAATGACGTGTTAAACGGTTTTTCCGGCATTAACTCATGATTTCCGGTTTTCGTCCCGCGAGTGCTTTAGCGTTTGACCGTGCGGCGTTTATGCTCTATGATTGCACCCGAAATCGAGGGGTTAATATATGTGTTGATTTCGACTTATGAATGCATCAATTATAGCCGCGGAGCGGTTTCGTCAAGGGCTTTTTCCATGATTTTTCAACAGAAAGGGTAGAATACATCGACATGCCGGACATCAATCTCAGCGTGGATATCGGCGGAATTGTCCTGAAAAATCCGGTGATGACGGCATCCGGCACTTTCGGGTTCGGGACCGAATTCGCCGATCTGGTGGACCTTGACCGCCTTGGGGGTATCATCGTCAAGGGACTGTCCATCCAGCCGGCGCCCGGTAATCCGCCGCCCCGGATTATTGAAACTCCCTGCGGCATGCTCAATGCCATCGGACTGGAAAATGTCGGCGTGGAAGCATTCATCCGCGAAAAGCTTCCTCTTCTGACATCCGTTTCCACGCCGGTTTTTACGAATATCTACGGCAAGACCGAAAATGAATATGCAGAGATCGCGGCCTGTCTTAATGATGTGGAAAAAGTCGCCGGACTGGAGGTCAATATCTCCTGTCCCAATGTCACCGCCGGCGGCGTCGCCTTTGGCGTGAATCCGGAAATGGCTGCTTCCGTGGTTCGGGCCGTAAAAGCCGAGACATCCAAGCCGGTCATCATCAAGCTTTCTCCCAATGTTACCGATGTGACCATGATCGCCAAAAGCGTCGAAGCTGCCGGAGCCGATGCCGTTTCCCTGATCAATACCATCACCGGCATGGCAATCGACATCCAAAAGCGTGTTCCCGTGCTGGCCAATATCACCGGCGGCTTGTCCGGTCCCGCCATACGGCCGGTGGCCGTTCGCATGGTATGGCAGACAGCCCGTGCCGTTCGCATCCCGGTGATCGGCATCGGCGGCATCATGTGCGCGGCCGATGCACTGGAATTCATCATTGCCGGCGCCTCGGCTATTCAGGTGGGCACCGCTAATTTCGTCAATCCCGGCATTACCATGGAAATCATCGAAGGCATCATCCGCTATTTAAAGGACCATAATATGGACGATATCCATGAATTGATCGGTTCTCTTCAGATTTGATGCGTTCGTAAAAATTGCTTCCCCAAGACTCTCGAAGCGAAAAATCGATTTTTTTATGCTCGCGTCAAAAAAATACCATAACAAAAAAACTGTCCAAAACGGTAAAACGGTGGTATAAATTTCATCGATAAAAAAACAATGTTTGAGTCATTAAACGCCAATCAATTTAAAAAGGAGTCGGTTATGTTAAAAAAAGCCTGTATTGCCCTGATGATTTTATTGATGGCGGCGTCGGCGGCGTCCGCCAGGGTGGTAAACGGGGTGGATTTACCCGAAACGCTCCAGTTCGGCGACGATGTCCTAATATTAAACGGCGCAGGAACCCGTGTGGTGCTGATGATTATTAAACCTTACGTGGGCGGACTTTATTTAAAGGCACCGGAAACAGATGCCCAAAAAATCATGATGGCGGATGAAACCATGGCCATACGCCTCAATATCATCAGCAGCACAAGCCGAAGCACCATGATGTCGGCGTTGAACAAAGGAATCCGGAGCGCATTGGACTCCATCGGCGGAGATTTTGAGATGATTCGAAGCCGTTTTGATACGTTTAAGGAATTTTTTCCCGAAGACGAGTTTGAGGAAGGACATTATGTTGATTTTGCCTATGTCCCCACCGAAGGCCTTAAAATTTATAAAAACGGTTCGTTTACGGGCGTCATTGAAGGTATCGATTTCAAACAGGCGTTTTTCGGCATCTGGCTCAACGAATCCTCTCCTGCCGACAGCGACCTGAAAACCGCCATGGTCGCCGGCGATGTCAGTCCGGAAGCTCTTAAGGCCAGGGATCAGTGGATGGCCAGGGTCAAGCTGGAAGAAGAAAAAAGAGTTGCGGAAACCGAAGCCAAGGCTGCTGCCAGAGCCGAAGCCGAGGCCCGAGCCAAAGCGGAAGCCGAAGCAAAACGGAGAGCTGAAGAAAAAGCCAGAGCCGAGGCGGAAGCTAAAAAACGGGCTGCTGCCGCGAAACCGGCCACGACAAAAGCTCCCGCCAGGGCGTCCGCTCCGGCCGCCGCCGCCACGATGCCGGCCGCTGCCAATAATGCACTGGTCTCCGCGCTTCTGGTCAACGCCATCAAAACGTCCGAGCAGATCGCCGCGCAGCAGGGAAAACCCTTTGACATTAATGCCGAAACCGACAGAATCCTGGATCTCTGGTCTACCATCAACGCTGAGGTGTCCCGGTAACAACCCGGACCAGATTTTTTAGATTACACTAAAATCGAATTAAGAAGGGGGCCCAAACGCCCCCTTCTTTTGTTTTGTTATGCGATTTGATTACAGCTATACCAATGGAAGTTGAATGTTCTTACAAAACATCCGTTGTGGTCGGCGGATTCTGGCGCAGGTATTCCAGGCGGTTGAGGCCGTTGATGTAGGCCAGAGCCGATGCCGTGATGATATCCGGGTCCGCGCCTTTGCCAAGGGCCATCATGTTGTCTTCTTTCAGGCGCACCGTCACCTCGCCCTGGGCGTCGGTGCCGCCGGTCAAGGCGCTGATGGTAAAGCGCATCAGTTTGGACTTGGTGCCGGTGAGCTTGGCAATGGCGTTGTAGGCCGCGTCAATGGGGCCGTTGCCGCTTCCGGTGCCGACCTGCTCGACGCCGTTGATGCGAAGCTTGGCCGTGGCAATGGGAAGAACAGTGGTGCCGCTGGTCACCTGCAGATAAATCAGGCCGTAAATGTCGCTGGTGCGCAACACTTCCTGGGTCACCAGGGCTTCCAGATCCTCATCAGTCACATTCTTTTTCTTGTCCGCCAGGGCTTTGAATTTTTTAAACACGGTCCGCAGCTCTTCATCGGACAGGTCATATCCCATGCCGGTAAGATGCTTGAGCAGCGCATGTTTGCCGGAATGCTTGCCCATGACCATTCGGGTGGTGGTCAGACCAACGGTTTCCGGCCGCATGATTTCATAGGTCATGGGATTTTTCAGCATGCCGTCCTGATGAATGCCGGCCTCGTGGGCGAATGCGTTGGCGCCCACGATGGCTTTGTTGGGCTGCACCAGGATGCCGGTGATCAGACTGACCAGCCGGCTGATGGCGGTGATCTGGTGGGTCTGAATGCCCGTGGTCACCGGCGCGAACGTCGGCCGGGTATTCAAGGTCATCACCACTTCCTCCAGGGAAGTGTTGCCGGCCCGCTCGCCGATGCCGTTGATGGTGACTTCGGCCTGCCGCGCCCCGGCCTGGATGGCGGCCAGGGTGTTGGCCGTGGCCAGGCCCAGATCGTTATGGCAGTGCACGCTTAGAATCGCTTTGCCCATATTGGGCGTGTGGGTCATGATATACCTGACCAGCTCGCCGAACTCAACGGGGATGGCATAGCCCACCGTATCCGGAAGATTGACGACTTTGGCGCCTGCGTCAATGACCGCCGCAAACACCTGGCAGAGAAAATCCGGATCCGAGCGTGAACCGTCCTCGGCGGAAAATTCAATGTTGTCGGTGTAGCGCTTGGCGTATTTCACGGCGTTGACGGCCGATTCCAGCACTTCATCCCGGCTCATGTTGAGCTTGTATTTCATGTGAATATCCGAGGTGGCCAGAAAGGTATGGATGCGCGGATGAGCTGCGTGGCAGACCGCCTTCCATGCCCGGTCGATGTCGTTGACCGTGGCCCGGGCCAGGGCGGCCACCTCCGCGTTGGTGATTTTTTTGGCCACGTGAGTGACGGCCTCGAAATCGCCTTCGGATGCCGCCGGAAATCCGGCCTCGATAACATCCACGCCGAGCTTTTCCAACTGAGTGGCCAACCGGACTTTTTCGGCCGGGTTCATGCTGGCCCCCGGCGATTGCTCTCCGTCCCGCAGCGTGGTATCGAAAATAAAGACTTTTTCTTTCATGATTTTTTCCCAGGCAATCGATTCATTGAAATGGAGTTGCGTTTTCATATTCTGGAACCGGTTATGAGATTATCCTACATCCAGTGGTTTTAACTAACTGGCGTCTCACTTCCCTGTTTCAGGGACGTGGCCGCCTTTGCCAGCTTATATTGAAAACTGTCTGCCAGAGCCTGCCAGCTTGCTTCGATGATATCTTCGGACACGCCGATGGTGGTCCAGATGTTTGCATGATCCCGTGATTCAATGAGCACCCGGACCCGGGCCCCGGTGCCGTCCCGGCCGTCGAGCACCCGCACCTTGAAATCCACCAGCCGCACCGGTTCGATTTCATCGGCAAACAACTGGGTCAAGGCCTTGCGCAGAGCATTATCCAATGCGGAAACCGGTCCATGTCCCTCGGCGGCGGTGATTTCTTCCTGTCCTCCCACGGATATTTTGATCATGGCATGGGAATGACAGGGCCGGTCCTTGTTTTTTTCCACCGTGACCCGGAAGGAATCCAGCTCGAACTGGGGTGAAAACTGGTGGGACAGTTTTTCCATCAGAATCTGGAACGAACCGTCGGCCGCCTCGTACTGGTAGCCTTCCTGTTCGAGACGCTTGATTTGGGCGATGATCTCCCGGCTGTCAATGCCGTTGCCTTCCAGCTTGATGCCCAATTCCTTGGCCTTGTATTCAATATTGCTTTTGCCGGACATATCCGAGACCAGAACCCGCCGGCGGTTGCCCACCAGTTCGGGGTCCATGTGTTCGTAGGCCCGGGGTTCCTTCATGATGGCGTTGACGTGCAGCCCGCCTTTGTGGGCAAAAGCGCTCTTGCCCACAAACGGCCGTGTATTAAACGGCGTCATATTGGCGGTTTCACTGATATACAGCGATACCCGTTGCAGTTTTTTCAGGTTTTCATCCGTGACGCAGGGATATCCCATCTTGATTTTCAGAATCGGGATAATGGCCGTCAGATCCGCGTTGCCGCACCGTTCGCCATATCCGTTGATGGTGCCCTGGACAATGGTCGCTCCGGCCCGCACCGCGGCGATGGAATTGGCAATGGCCATGCCGGTATCGTTGTGGGTGTGGATTCCCAGAAGGATGGCGTTGCCGTCTTTGGTGGTTCTGCCGGCAAAATGATCCCGGACCGCGGCCGTCATTTCTTCGATTTCATGGGGCAGGGTGCCGCCGTTGGTATCACAGAGCACCAGGGAAAACGCGCCGCTTTCCACCGCCGCGTCCAGGGTTTCAAGGGCATAGGCCGGATTGTCCTTGTAGCCGTCGAAAAAATGTTCCGCGTCATAATGCACTTCAAGGGAATGGGCTTTGAGATAGGAAACGGTTTCCCGGATCAGCTCCAGGTTTCGATCAAGGCCGACGCGAAGGATTTTTTCCACTTGCAGATCCCAGGTTTTGCCGAAGATCGTAGCCACGGATACGCCGCTGGCGATGATGGCATTTAACAGGCGGTCGTCCTCGACATTGATGTCGGCCTTATGGGTGGCGCCGAACGCCGTGATTCTGGCGTTTTTAAACTCCTCGGATTTTACCGCCGCGAAAAATTCATCATCCCGGCTGTTGGCTCCAGGCCACCCGCCCTCGATATAATGGATTCCCAGGTCATCAAGCTGGCGGGCAATGCGGACCTTGTCCAATGCCGAAAAGTTGATCTTCTCTCCCTGGGTTCCGTCGCGCAACGTGGTATCGTATAATTGAATTGCTTCCATGAGTTTTATCTTCTCCAAATCTTACCCGTGTATCAGGACCGGGAGGAGGCTGGTGGCGCGTCTCCTCCCGGAGCGGATATCTATTTCCGACGGTCCGGACGCAGCGACCGAACGGCAGCGCCGGCGCGCCACATTTCGGAATTTTTAATGGCGTCCAGTTCCGCCTGCAGTTTTACTTTGTAATCGGGCGCGCTGTTGGCATCCAACACTCGCTTGGTCTCCTTGCCGGTGGCCACGCTTTCATAGAGCTCGGCAAATACCGGCATGACCGCGTCCCGGAATTTGGGCGCCCAGTCTAAAGCGCCCCGCTGGGCCGTGGTGGAACAATTGGAAAACATCCAGTCCATGCCGTTTTCATCCACCAGGCGGATCAGGCTCTGGGTCAGCTCCTCCACGGTTTCATTGAACGCTTCGCTGGGGCTGTGCCCGTGTCGCCGCAGGGTGTTGTACTGGGCTTCCATGACGCCGGCCAGGCATCCCATGAGCACGCCCCGTTCGCCGGTCAGGTCGGAGTAAACTTCCCGCTGAAACGTGGTGGGGAAAAGATAGCCCGACCCGATGGCAATGCCGATGGCCAGGGTCCGGTCCTTGGCGCGGCCGGTATAATCCTGCTCAATGGCGTAACTGGAGTTGATGCCGGCGCCTGCCAGAAAATTGGCCCTCACGCTCCGGCCCGAGCCTTTGGGCGCCGCCAGGATGACGTCAACGGTTTCCGGCGGAATCACGCCGGTCTGGTCTTTGTAAACAATGGAAAAACCATGGGAAAAATAAAGGGCGTCTCCGGGATTGAGGCATTCCTTGACCGTAGGCCACACCGCGGTCTGTCCGGCGTCGGAAAGCAGCATCATGATGATGGTTCCTTTTTTGGCTGCTTCGGTAATGGGAAACAGTGTCTTGCCGGGAACGAATCCGTCGGAAACGGCTTTTTCCCAGTATTCATCGCCTTCCAGCTGGCCGATGATCACATCGATGCCGTTATCCCTGAGATTCAACGCCTGGGCTGGCCCCTGAACACCATATCCGAGAATAACAATGGTTTCGTCTTTGAGAATTTCCCGGGCTTTTTCGATGGAAAATTCATCCGCTGTTATTACATCCTCCGTTGTTCCGCCGAAATCAATTTTCGCCATGATTTGTTCCTCCTGGTATCATTAGTTTTAGAGTCAAACAGTTATGCTATTTTTTCGAATCCCGTGCCAGGGCGATATTGCCGGTCCTGGCGATTTCAAGGATCCCAAAGGGTTTTACGAGATTCAACAGGGCGGATATTTTCTCCGCGTTGCCGGTAGCCATAATGGTATAATGATCCTGGCCCACATCCACCACGCTGCCCCGGAAAATATCGCTGATGCGCAGAATCTCCGCCCGGTGCTCGGATTTGGCGCCGACCTTGACCAGCATCATTTCGCGCACTACGGTATCCTCGGCGGTCAAATCCGACACCTTGATGACATTGATGAGCTTGTTGAGCTGTTTTTTGATCTGTTCCAGAATCGGGGCATCCCCCTCGGTCACCATGGTCAAACGGGAAACGTGGGGTTCGGTGGTCTCTGCCACGCACAGGCTTTCGATATTGTATCCGCGGCCGGAAAACAGACCCACGATCCGCGACAGGACCCCCGGCTGATTATCAACGAGAATGGAGAGTATATGTTTTTCTTGTTTCATTGTGATATCCTTTTTATCGCTTTAAATTCGCATAAAGGCTACACCAGCAGCATTTTACTGATGGGCGCACCGGCCGGCACCATGGGATAGACGCATTCCTCGGGCTCCACCACGAATTCCATGATCACGGTGGTCGGGGCTTCCAGGCCCTGTTTCAGCACGGCTTCCACTTCTTCGGGTTTGGTGGCCCGCAGCCCCATGGCGCCGTAGGACTCGGCCAGCTTCACAAAGTCGGGCATATGAACCCACTGGGTGGAGGAATAGCGTTTTTCATAAAAAAGCTGCTGCCATTGCCGCACCATGCCGAGGCATCCGTTGTTCAGGATCACGATCTTGATCGGCAGATTATACTGCATTGCCGTGGCCAGTTCCTGAATGTTCATCTGGATGCTGCCGTCTCCGGCGATATCCACAACGGTTTTGTCCGGCATGCCCACCTGGGCGCCGATGGCCGCCGGAAATCCAAAGCCCATGGTCCCCAGGCCGCCCGATGAGATCCACCGGCCGGGTTCGGGATAATGATAATACTGAGCCGCCCACATCTGATTCTGTCCCACCTCCGTGGTGATGACCGCATCGCCTTTGGTGAGATCAAAGAGCTTTTCAATCACGTACTGGGGTTTGATGACATCTTCCTGGGTGTAGGCAAGCGGGGCGGTATCCTTCCATTTCTGGATCTGATCCAGCCAGGGTTTGCGAATGGTTTCCATATCGCCCAGATCATCGGTTTCCATCATCTGATTTAAAATCTCCAGAGAGATCTTGCAGTCGCCCACCACCGGCACTGTCACCCGGACGTTTTTCTGAATGGAGGTCGGGTCGATGTCAATCTGCACGATTTTGGCGCCGGTGGCGAATTCATCGGTTTTTCCGGTCACCCGGTCGGAGAATCGCACCCCCACGGCAATGAGCAGATCGCAATCGGAAACCGACATATTGGCCCGGTAGGTGCCGTGCATGCCGATCATTCCCAGCGACAGCGGATCGGTTCCCGGAAATCCGCCCAGCCCCATGAGGGTGGTGGTCACCGGCGTCCTGGTTTTATGCGCAAGGGCCGTCAGTTCTTTATGGGCCTTGGACAGGATAACGCCGCCGCCGCAAAAAATGACCGGTTTTCTGGCCTCCTTGATCATCGCCACAACCTTGGCAAGCTGGCGGCGATTGGGCACATAGGTCGGATTGTACGACCGCATTTCCGGCTGCTCGGGCATCTTGAACGTCGTGGAGCCGGCGGAAATATCTTTGGGCATATCAATGAGCACGGGGCCGGGTCGTCCGGACCGGGCGATGTGAAACGCCTCCTGGACAATATGCCCGAGTTTCTTGATATCTTTGACCAGATAGTTGTGCTTGGTGCAGGGACGCGTGATGCCCACGATATCGACTTCCTGAAACGCATCATTGCCGATAAGTTTCGTGGGAACCTGCCCCGTGATGATCACCAGAGGGATGGAATCCATATAGGCATTGGCAATTCCCGTGACCGTGTTGGTGGCTCCCGGACCCGAGGTCACCAGACACACGCCGACTTTCCCGGTGGCGCGGGCATAACCGTCGGCCGCGTGGATGGCCCCCTGTTCGTGGCGGGTCAGAATATGTTTGATATCGGAGTGGTAGATCTCGTCGTAAATATCGAGAATCGCTCCGCCGGGATACCCGAAAATCGTATCCACACCTTCTTCTTTCAGCATGCGCAGCAGGATCTGCGCGCCCGTCATTTTACTCATGTTCTGTTTTCCTTTCTATCGCTGATATCTGGCATTCAATTTTTCATGCTATTTCATTTATTCCATGACCGCGCCCTTGTCCGCGGATGACACCATCCGGCCATAGCGGGCCATGTATCCTTTGGTGATGCGGGGCGAGGGCGGCTTCCATTCCGACAGCCGTTTTTTGATTTCCGCCTCATCAACCATTAAGGTAATCTTTTTATCGGCAATGTCGATGGCAATCATATCGCCTTCCCGCACCGCGGCAATGGGGCCGCGCTGCATGGCCTCGGGCGACACATGCCCGATGGCCGCGCCCCGGGTTCCGCCGGAAAACCGGCCGTCGGTGATCAGGGCCACGTGAGCGTCCAGGCCCATGCCGGCAATGGACGAGGTCGGGGTCAGCATTTCCCGCATGCCCGGACCGCCCATGGGGCCTTCGTACCGAATGACCACCACGTCGCCCTTGTTGATGCTGCCTCCCAGAATAGCCTGACTGGCCTCTTCCTCGGAATCAAACACCCGGGCCGGACCCTGGTGCCGCATCATCTGTTCCACCACTGCGGACTGCTTGACCACGCATCCATTGGGCGCCAGGTTCCCGAACAGCACTGCCAGGCCGCCCTGGGCGTGATAGGGGTTGTCCACGGGCCGGATCACGTCCGGATCCAACACCATTGCCGTGGCGACATTCTCGCGTACAGTGCCGGCGGTGACAGTGAGGCTGTCACCATGCATTAATCCTTTATCCAGAAGGACCTTCATCAGAGCGGAAAGCCCGCCCGCGTTGTGAAGGTCCTCGATATGGTGCTTCCCGCCCGGGCTCAAAGAGCAAAGATGAGGCGTGCGCCGGCTGATCGTGTTGATCAGGTCCAGATTAATGGGCGCTTCGGCCTCATGGGCCAGGGCCATTAAATGCAGCACCGTGTTGGTGGAACATCCCAGGGCCATGTCCACGGTCAGGGCGTTTTCAAACGCAGCCGGCGTAAGAATGGACCGGGGGGTGATGTTTTTGTCCAGCAGCTCCATGATTTTCATGCCGGCGAGCTTGGCCAGGCGCAGCCGGGCCGACATCACCGCCGGGATGGTGCCGTTGCCGGGAAGGCCCAGGCCGATGACTTCGGTCAGGCAGTTCATGGAATTGGCCGTAAACATGCCCGAGCAGGACCCGCAGGTGGGGCATGCCGCGCCTTCAATGGCGGTCAACTCCGCCTCGTCCATTTTTCCGGCCCGCACCGCGCCAACGGCCTCGAATACCGAGATCAGATCCACTTTCCGATCCGGCTGAAATGGGTGCCGGCCCGCCAGCATGGGGCCGCCGCTGATAAAAATCGCGGGCAGATCCAGCCGGGCCGCGGCCATGAGCATGCCGGGCACGATTTTGTCGCAGTTGGGGATCATCACCATGGCGTCAAATGCATGGGCCGTTGCCATGACTTCCACCGAATCGGCGATCAGCTCCCGGCTGCCCAGGGAATATTTCATGCCCACATGGTTCATGGCAATGCCGTCGCACACGCCGATGACCCCGAATTCAATGGGCGTTCCACCCGCCATGTAAATACCGGCCTTGACCGCCTCGGTGATCTTGTCCAAATTTACATGTCCCGGCACGATGGTGTTGGCCGAATTGGCGATGCCGATCAGAGGCCGCCGGATTTCTTCGTCCGTGTATCCCATGGCCTTGAACAATGACCGGTGGGGCGCGCGCTCAATTCCTTTTTTCGCATTGTCGCTGTGCATGATCTGATCCTCCAGCTAAAAAAAAGACCGTTATCAGCTCCAAGTGCTGATAACGGTCTTTTTTAATTTTTTCTTTTTTAAATCAGGCCATTATCAACACCCGAACCCGTCGCCGGCTACACCGACGATAAGGATAATAATAAGTATCAGGATGTTGACAATGGCTCTATAGTTCATTTTGGTTCCCACGCACAAGAATTTTTATCAATATTGTTCTTGGCTAACAGGATAATCTTATCATGTCAAGAACGTTTTTTATGTTTTCTACTTTTTTTGATCCGACAATCCATCAGAAATTCAGGGCAATTGGCCGCTGGATTTCTTATTCATGACGCAACGCGTCAATAGGGTCGAGCCGGGCCGCCTTGCGCGCCGGGAAATAGCCGAAAATCACTCCGACGGCCCCGGAGAACAGAACGGTTATAACAATAATCTCAAGGTTGAGAATAAACGGGATATTCATCATCCGGGCCCCGGCCACAGCGGCCCCCAGACCCACGATAATGCCGACCAGTCCCCCAAACAGCGACAATACCACGGCCTCGATGAGAAATTGGAGAAGTACGTCTTTGCCCCGGGCCCCGATGGCCAGGCGGATGCCGATCTCCCGGGTGCGCTCGGTCACCGATACCAGCATGATATTCATGATGCCGATTCCCCCCACCAGCAGGCTTACCGCCGCCACCGCCACCAGTAGGACCGTGAGAATCCGGGTCGTGCCGGTCAGGGTGGTCATGATCTGCTTCATGTCGAATACATGAAAATCATCGTCTTCGCCTTCCTGGATTCCGCGCCGTTCGCGCATGAGCCGCTCAATATCGGCCTGCACTTTTTCCGTCAGACCGCTGCTCATGGCCGACACGTAAATGGTGGACACATCCGTGTTGCCGGCAATGCGGCGCTGAAAGGTCCGCAGGGGAATCAGCACCATATCATCCTGGTCTGACCCGAAGCCGGACTGTCCCTTGGCCTCCATCGTTCCGATCACCTGGCACGAGAGACTTTTCAGACGGATGGATACGCCCACGGGATTCTGGCCGCCGAAGAGCTGTTTTTTGACGGTGGCGCCCAGAATGCAGACGGCCCGCCCGGTTTTCAGCTCGGACTCGGAAAACATCCTGCCTTCGGAAATGTCCCAGTCCCGGACAGTAAAAAAGGCGTTATCCGTGCCGATGACCATGGTGGACCAGTTCAGATTGCCGTAAATGGCCTGTGTCCCCTGGGTGGCGATGGGGGCCGCTGTTTCGATGCCTGAAATTTCGCGTCTAATGGACTCCACATCCCGGATGGAAAACGCTTCCGCCGCGGTGCGGGTTCCCCCGGGCCCACGGAAGCCCTGGCCGGGCCGCACATTAATCAGATTGGAGCCGAGACTGGCAATCTGATCAGTCACCTGGACCGTGGCCCCACCTCCCAGGGTCACCAGAGTGATGACGGCGGCCACGCCGATGACAATGCCCAGAATGGTCAGGGATGAACGCAGCATATTGCGTTGGATTTCCCGGCGGGCCAGAGCGATGGTTTCCCGGATCATTGCCGCTCCTTGTCGATCCTGCCGTCCATGAAATGAATCCGCCGGCCCGCATAGGCGGCCATGTCGGATTCGTGGGTCACCATGACCACAGTAAGCCCACGGGCCCGGTTAAAGTCGCACAGCAACTCCATGATCTCCCGGCTTCGGCCCGAATCCAGGTTGCCGGTGGGTTCGTCGGCCAGCAACACCCGGGGCTCGCTGACAATGGCCCGGGCAATGGCCACCCGCTGCTGCTGACCTCCGGAAAGTTCACCCGGACTGTGGTTTTCCCGGCCTTCAAGCCCCACCGCGGCCAGCGCTTTTGCCGCCATCAGCCGGCGGGTTCTCCGGAATACCCCACGATAAACCAGGGGCAGTTCCACATTTTCCAAGGCAGTGGTCCGGTTCAACAGGTTAAACCCTTGAAACACGAACCCCAGATAATGGCGCCGCAGCAAAGCCCGCTGATCCGGAGTAAGTTTTCCCACATCCACGCCCTTGTACCGAAAGGTTCCATTGGTGGGAACATCCAGACACCCCAGGATATTCATGCAGGTGGATTTGCCCGATCCGCTCGGTCCCATCACGGCCACGAACTCTCCCTCGCTGATATGAAAATCCACGCCGTCCAGAGCCCGCACCATGGCGGCCCCGGTCCCGTAAATTTTGCTCACGGAGGTAAATTCAATCAGAGAGGAATCGCCGTTTGCTTCAGCGGACGGTTGCATTATTGCGGCCTCTGGTTGACGGTCTGGATATCCACCACCAGTTCCATGCCGGGCGACAGGTCGCCGGTCTTGATTTCGGTTTTAAGGCCGTCGGTCACGCCGGTGGTCACGACAATGGGAGTCAGCTCGCCGTTTTTCACGGTCCAGACAGTGGCCTGCTGCCGGGAATCTTCCACGGTTTTCGGTCTTTCATTTTGGCGGGAAGGACGAGGAAACAGCTTGCTTAACACCGAACCGCCGGATGGCGCCTTTTCCGAAGCTTCCGTTGGCGGGGGGATGAAGCGAAGGGCCACATTGGGCGCCAGCAGGGCGTCTTCGATTTCCTGAACCACGATATCGGCGGTGGCCGTCATGCCCGGACGGAGCAGCCGTTCTGAATTATCCACATGAAGAAGGGTGTCGTACGTGACCACGCCGTCTACAATCTGAGAACCGTAGCGCACCTGCATGATTTCCGCGGGAAACCGGAGATCCGGATAGGCATCCACGGTAAATTCGGCTTGCTGGCCGGCCTTGACCATGCCTACATCCGCCTCGTCCACATCCACATGAAGCTCCATCTGGGTAAGGTTTTCCGCCAGGGTGAAGAGCACCGGCGCCTGCAGGGAGGCGGCAACGGTCTGGCCGGGTTCCACGGAACGGATCAGTACCACGCCGTTGATAGGAGAGCGGATCCGGGCTTTTTCCAGATCCGTTTCATTGGCATCCAGATCCGCATGGGCCTGGGCCACGGCAGCCTCCGCCACGGCCTTGGAGGCTTTTGCCCGAGCCAGGGCAGCTTCCGCCGCATCCAGGTCCTGCTCGGACACTGCCCTGCCGCCGCTGCGTTCGCGAACGGTGATCAGCCGGTTCAAGGCGTTTTCCGCTTCCCGGATGGTGGCGTCGGTTTCCAGCACCATGGCTTCGGCCGAGGCCAGGGCCGCCCGGGATTTGACCACCCGTGCATGGAGCTTGGAAGTATCGAGCACGGCCAGCACCTGACCTTCGGTCACCCGCTCATTGTAGTCCGCATTCACGCTTTCAATGATGCCGGATAATTCGCTTCCCACTTCCACCTGATTGATGGGCTCCAGGTTGCCGGTGGCGGTGACCGTGATGGTGAGCCCGCCCTGTTCAACCGGTTTGGTGATATATTCCACAGTGGCGGCGCTTTTGCCGTCCATGATTTTTATCCACGCGAAAATCGCCACCCCCGCCAGCAGCGCCAGAATCAGCCAGCGTTTCAATCTCCGCCGGCCGCTGGAGGCGGCATCCAGTCCCAGGGTTTTTGCCATGTCATCGGACGGATCCGGATGCACGTCAGTCATTTTTCAGTATCCTTTCCCGGTGCGCATGTGTTCCGGTCTTTGCTCATCAACGCCGATCTGCTCCCATCCACCGCCCAGGGCCTTATAGAGCCGGATTAAATCCGCCGCCGCCGTTCCTTTGCTTTCCGCTACCTGATCTTCAAAGGTCAGTACTGCCCGCTGAGCTTCCAGCACATTCGTGAAATCCGCCATGCCCGAAAGATAATATTCCCGAGCCAACGTTTCGGCGCGCCGGGCCGCTTTTGCAGCGGCAATAAGCCGGTCTTGCTTTTCCCGGTCCTCCACATAGGCGCTCATGGCGGTTTTTACCTCCTCCAGGGCAGCCAGCACCGTTTGTTCATAGGTGACCAGATACTGCTCCTGGATGGCGGACTGAATATCAATCGTGCGCCTGACGGCCCCGGCATCAAAAACTCTCCAGGACACCCGCGGGCCGATGTTCCAGTAGCGGCTTCCGGAGGTGAACAGGTCCCCGGAATCCGCCGCCTCATATCCGATGGCCCCGGAAAGCGTGAAACGGGGATAAAGATCTGCCGTGGCTGCGCCGATCCTGGCGGTCTGGGCCGCCAGTTCCCGTTCCGCCTTTCGGATGTCCGGCCGCCGGCGCAGGGTTTCCGCCGGAATGCCTGTTGCCGCCAGCTCCGGTGCTTCCGGAACCGGCAGGGGCGTTTCCACCAGATCATTTACGGCTCCGGGAGTCCGGCCGACAAGCACCGCGAGCCGGTTTTTGCCCGCCTCCAGAGCGGCGCGGAAGGCGGGAATTTTCGAACGGGTACTTTCCAGTTGATATCTTGCCTGCTCAAGCGCCAGTTCATTGGTTAATCCCGCCTCCAACCGGAAGTTGACAAGATCATAGGTATCCGACTGAGAGGCCAGACTTTTAACGGCGTTGGCAAGGCGGGTCTGAAGGGTGCGGATTTCCATGTAGGCGAGGGCGGTTTCCGCGGTCAACGAGACCCGCACGTCGTTGAGATTTGCTTCTCCCGCCGAAAGATCGGCATCCGCGGCTTCCACTGCCCGGCGTGCGCCGCCGAACACATCAATTTCCCATCCGGCGTCAAACCCGGTGAAATAGAACGAGCGCGTATCGCCGCTGCCGCTGCTCCGGCTGCGGGAAGCGCCGCCGGACACATCCAGGTCAGGGTAATATTCCGTCCGGCTTAATCCCCGCCTCGCCCGGGCTTCATCCAGCCGGGCAAGAGCCTTCCGGATATCATGATTTTCCGCCACTGCCCGGCAAATCAGATCCGTGAGAACAGGATCCTGAAAAGCGGTCCACCACGCGGCAAGCGCCGCGCCGTCAAGAGGCGCCTTTTGATCCGCTCTCCGGATCTCTCCGGCCAGCTCCGCCGGAACCTCCGTTACGGGCGGGTGATAATCCGGCCCCACAGCCGCGCAGGCGGTCAGGGCCAGAGCTGTAAAGATGGCAACCAGGATATGCCATGTCCCGCCGATTGATTGACGCCAGTGCATCATAAGCGAATTTCCGATTGTATTTGCCTTTATTGTTACCCGCCGATTCGGGCAGGGGTTTTCCCGTATCTGCATAAGTCGATGGATAATCGTAATCGGTTACAGAAAAATTGCAAGCAAATCATCCGACGCCCTCCCTGGGGCAAATCCCGGAAGTGTTTTTCTGCCTGATAGATTTACTTTTCGATATTTTACTGATATGGTCGATTCAATTTTTTCGTTCTTCATAAAGGGACTTCCCGTCATTGCTTTTGTCAACTCGAAAGGTTTTTCATACCTGTTGCGGGCGGTAAAATCAAAGGAGGCCCATGTCCGGAAGCATCGCTTATGAACGATTCGTCTGGTTTCACAAGCAGATCAAGGCCGGCCGCTATCCCAACGCCCCGCGCCTTGCCGATCGGTTTGAAGTCTCCCTGCGCACCGCCAAGCGCAATATCGAATTCATGCGGGACCGTCTCGGCGCCCCTCTGATCTATCGGAGCGTGCATCAGGGTTACGGATACGAGGATGAATCCTTTGAATTGCCCTTGCTGCCGGTCACGCCCGAAGAAGTGCTTTCGGTGCTGATTGCCCGAACCCTGCTGTCTAAAACCGCCGGCGGCATCATCAGCGAAGCCATGCGCCGCTTTGGGCAAAACCTCCTGAAACAGGCCGCCCGGTTCGGCTGGGAACCGGCCCGGCTGGATGACATCTTTTCCGCCGCCGGACACGGCTTCAGCCCGGCCCCGGCCGCCGCGTTCCAGACCGTGACCCGGGCCCTGCTCGACAAGAAACTCCTGGCCTTCACCTACACCTCGCCCCAGGATGAAACCCCGGTCCGCCGCGTCACCGAACCCCATCACCTGCAATATTACATGGGCTCCTGGGTGCTCATCGCCAGATGCCGCCTGCGCGACGAGTTCCGCATGTTTTATCTCTCCCGCATGAGCGACTGGGAGATGTTGCCCGACGCCTTCACGCCCCTGCCCAAAGACGCCTGGCAACCCCACGTCAACGGGGCCTTCGGCATTTTCCAGGGAAAACAACTCACCCCCGTCACCCTGCGGTTCACCCCTTTTCGCGCCCGCTGGATCCGGCAACAAACCTGGCACCCGGACCAGACCCGCCGGGACACCGCCGACGGCGGTATCGAACTCAGCTTCCCGGTCGCCGATTTCCGCGAAGTCAAAATGATGATCCTCCAGTTCGGCGCCGACGTGCAAGTCGTCTCCCCGGACTCCCTGCGCGCCGAAATTGCGGACGAAATCCGTAAAATGGCCCGGATTTACCCGGTCCAGGCTGTCGCCGTGGAAGATGCGCCGCGAGAATGAATTTTCAAAATTTTTTTTAAGGGGGACATGTTTTGACACCTCAAAGGTTGTATTCATTATTGCGTTGATACGGTTCTAAGGGATTTGAAAATTTTATGAAAAATAATTCTATTTACGCTCACAGTATAAAGGATCAGCCGATAGCTAAATGGCACTTGCTTGAAGACCATTTGCAAAAAGTCGCAGAGATCGCAGCTGATTTTGCCAACACCTTTGATGCTGATTCATGGGGTAAAATCGCCGGAGAATATCATGATATCGGCAAGGCTTTGCCCGAATGGCAAGCCTATTTGCGGCATGTTAATGGTATTGTCGATGAATATTCAAAATATTACAGAGGAAAAATTCCTCATGCCATTCATGGGAGCAGAAAATTATTCTCCGGATCAAAAGATGCCGGCAAACTACTGGCATACTGCATCGCCGGACATCACGGAGGCCTTTCCAACTGGATTGATGTGGCAGGGAATGGCCTGAATGAAAATCTTCACAATACCGGTCCTGATATTAATTTCCCGCTAACTGATTTGAAATTCGAAAAAAGCCTGCCCTTGAAAGTCATTGATTCAAAACGCTTTGGCTTTCAGATTCAATTTTTTGTCCGGATGCTTTTTTCATGCATAGTGGATGCGGATTATCTAGATACGGAAGCAGCAATAGATACTGAACGGACGAATTGGCGGTTCGCATATCCTTCCCTGAATACCCTCTATGATCGTTTTTGGAAAAACTTTAGCGTATTGCTTAAAAACGTAAATCTGACATCCGTAAATCGCCAACGGGAGATCGTTCTCCAGGATTGCATGAAGGCGGCGCTCTGTGAGCCAGGTCTTTTTTCTTTGACCGTTCCCACGGGCGGAGGGAAAACATTGTCCTCACTCGCCTTTGCCCTTGAACACGCGAGATACAGTAAATTCAGCAAAAGACGCATTATTTATGTCATTCCCTTTACCACCATAATTGAACAAAACGCTGCCGTATTTCGTGAGCTTATCGGAGAAGATGCCATTCTTGAACACCACTGCAACTTCATTCCGGATGAAGCTGACTGGAAAACCCGACTGGCATTGGAAAACTGGGAAGCCCCGATAATTGTTACGACCAATGTACAGTTTTTTGATTCATTTTTTTCCCGAAAACCCTCCGGCTGCCGCAAGCTTCATAATGTTGCAAACAGCATCGTTATTTTTGATGAGGTTCAGACCATTCCAGTGGAGAAACTAAAACCCTGCCTGGAGGTGCTTCGGGAATTGACCTTAAATTACGGAGTCAGCGCCGTTTTGTGTACCGCCACCCAACCGGCTCTTGGCTGCTCTGAGGAATTCCCTTCCGGTTTGAAAAATATTAGAGAAATTACCGAGAATGTTCCGGCCATTTTTCATGCGTTGCGACGAACCCGAGAAACATTTATCGGGAATATCTCCCAAGAAGAACTTGCGGAGAAATTATCCGTTCATCCCCAAGCTCTCTGTATCGTCAATACCCGAAAACAGGCTGTTGAGGTATTTAATCTTTTGCCGAAAAGCGAGAACAATTTTCATCTGAGCGCCTTGATGTATCCGGCGCACCGGACCCGCATTCTTCATGAAATCCGCAACCGGCTTAAAAATAAACAGCCCTGCCGCGTGATCAGCACGCAGTTGATCGAGGCCGGGGTGGATATCGACTTTCCAGTCGTCTACCGCGCCATTGCCGGAATGGATGCCATTGCCCAGGCGGCCGGTCGGTGCAACCGGGAGGGAAAGATCGAACAAGGGGATGTATATATATTTAAACTGCAAAACGGCCTTTCTCCCGGCTATTTCAGACAGACCGCCCAATGCGCGGAGCCTTTGTTTGAAAAATTTATCGGACACTTTTTAAAGCCGGAATGCATCCGGGAATATTTTTTAACCTACTACTGGTTGAATGAAGATCGCATGGATAAAGGGGGTATCCTTCAAAAATGCCTGCATGGCGCCCGCGGTGATATCCAATTCAAAGACATCGCCGATTTTCAAATGATCGAAGATTTGTCAACCCCTGTCATCATCGCGCTGGAGGAGGAAGCCGTATCTCTGGTCAGGCAACTCCCTTTTGTGGAGAAAAAAGGAGCGATCCTCCGCAAACTCCAGAAATTCAATGTTCAGATTTACCAGCAAGACTATTATGCATTAAAGAACTGGCTGGAAAGCCCGGAACCCGGAATTTTCCTGGTGCGAAATCCCGAACTGTATTCAGAAGAAACAGGGCTGAAAACAAAACCGCCGGAAGGCAAGGCCTTTTTCGCTTAACCTAAAAAGGAGGGCAATTATGAGTTTTGGCATTAAACTTCGGATCTGGGGAGATTATGCCCTGTTTACAAGGCCGGAGATGAAGGTGGAACGGGTCAGCTATGACGTAATGACGCCGTCTGCGGCCCGGGGCATTCTGGAAGCCATTTACTGGAAGCCAGAAATCCGTTGGGTCATCGACCGCATCCATGTGTTGAAACCGGTCCGGTTTGAAAACATCCGCCGCAACGAGCTTTCCAGCAAGGCATCGGTTTCAGATGCGGTAATCAGAACTGGAAACGCCGCTGTTTGTCAGTTTATTGAAGACGACCGCCAGCAAAGAGCCTCCATGGTGCTCAAAGATGTTGAATATATCATTGAGGCCCATTTTGAATTGACCGGAACGGACAATTCCGATCCGGGAAAGCATTTGGCTATATTTGAGCGCCGGGTGAAAAAAGGCCAGTGTTTCCATAGTCCTTATTTTGGATGCCGGGAGTTTCCCCTAAATTTTGAATGGTGCGATGAAATTCAACAATCCGCGCTAACCGGGGAGAAGGATCTGGGTTATATGCTTCACGATATTGATTTTAAAGACAACATGACCCCCCGGTTTTTTCGGGCCGTCATGCAAGACGGCGTCATTGAATGTCATCAGGAGGTGGTGGCATGATTATTCAATCCCTTGTCGCTCTACATCATCGCCTATCAGAAAATCCGGATATCGAATTGCCGGAATTCGGTTATGCCCCTCAAAAAATTTCTTTTGCTCTTGTTTTGAATCCGGTCGGCAAACTGCTTCAGGTAAAAGATCTCCGAAAACCCGATGGTAAAAAACTACGACCGAGCATTTTGTTGATGCCTTCCATTGAGCGACAGGGCCAAGGTCTCAATCCACAATTTATGTGGGACAACACGCAGTATGTTCTGGGTGCTGTCTCTTGGGATGAAAAAAAACCAAAAGAATCGGAGAAAAAACATCAGCGAGCCATTCAAGCGTTTCAAGAATTCAAAAATTTTCATATTGAATTTTTAGCACATACAAATGACACGGATTTAGCGGCAATGACGAAATTTTTAACAAGATGGAGTCCGGAAAAAGCCGCTGATTTGGAATTATGGACTGAAATTGCCGATACCAATCTGGTTTTTATGATTGATGGAAAAAGAGAGTTCCTTCATGAAAAACCATCGGTCAGGGAAAAATGGAATGAACGTTACGCCGCGAGGGAAACACCCGAAATGGGTAACTGCTTATTGACGGCAAAAAAAATGCCCCTCGCCCGGCTGCATCCGATGCTTAAAAATGTGGACGGCGCACAAGCGAAAGGGTCGGCAATTGTATCATTCAACCAATCCTCATTTTGCTCTTATGCAAAAGAACAAAGCTATAATGCGCCCTTAAATGTAATGGACACCTTCAGATACACTGCATCCTTAAATTATTTACTGCGTCGGGAAGATAATTTTCAAAGGATCAAAATCGGGGATGCCACCACGGTTTTTTGGACGGAAAGAGACTCCCCGATAGAATCATTTATGGGTGTAATCCTGGATCCTCAAGCCGATACCGGCGATAACGTTCAGTTAAATGAATTTCTTTCAGCGGCTAAAAGAGGAACAATGCCAACTGATCTTGATTATGACGGTAATATCAAATTTTTTGTCCTCGGACTGGCCCCCAATAATTCCAGACTTGCCGTCCGTTTCTGGCATGTCTGCTCCGTTGACCAGCTCAAGGACTGTATCGGCCGACATTTTAATGACCTTCAAATAGAGCGGTATTCCCAAAAAGATATCCCGTATCCCGGAATCTGGCATCTGCTGAAAGAAACAGCCCGGGAAACCAAGGATATTTCACCTCTTCTGAGCGGTGCACTGATGCGCTCAATTCTTGAAGGGACGGGCTATCCGCTGAATCTTTATAATGGTGTTTTAAACCGAATCCGGGCGGACCAGCGGATTAATTATCTGAGAGCATCGATTTTAAAGGCTGTACTTAAACGTAATTTTAGAATGGAGGTGCCTATGTCACTGGACAAGGAAAACAAAGAAATTGCTTATTTGCTGGGACGGTTGTTTGCTGTGCTGGAAAAAGCCCAGCAGGACGCGATCCCCGGGGCCAATGCAACCATTAAGGATCGATTTTTCGGTTCCGCATCCGCAACTCCGGCAGGCATATTTCCAAGACTGCTTCGACTCACCCAACATCATATTGCAAAAGCGGATTACGGATATATTTCAGATCGTCGCATCGCCGAGATTATGAATGACATTCAAGGTTTTCCACAACATTTGAATATGAAACAGCAAGGTCAGTTTGCCATCGGTTATTATCAGCAGCGAAATGAGCTGTTCAAGAAAAAAACCACGGAAGGAGGAAATGAATAATGAGCACTGCCATTGCCAACCGCTATGAATTTGTTTTGTTGTTTGACGTGAAAAATGGAAATCCAAACGGTGACCCGGATGCGGGCAATCTTCCCCGCATTGATCCGGAAACCAGTCGCGGCATCGTGACCGATGTTTGCTTAAAAAGAAAAGTCCGTAATTATGTTGAACTGATGAAAAGCGACACATCTCCCTTCAATATCTATGTCAAGGAAAAATCGATCCTCACGGAGAGGCGAAAACCGGCTTACGAGGCCGTGGCCGATGAAACGGAAGCCTCAGCAAAAATCAATAAGGCCCGAGCCTGGATGTGCAAAAATTTTTATGATGTCCGGACATTCGGAGCTGTGATGTCCACAAAGGAAAATAATTGCGGTCAGGTACGGGGGCCAGTTCAAATGGCTTTTGGAGAGAGCTTTGATCCGGTTGTCTCCCTGGAAGCCACCATTACCCGAATGGCAGTTGAAACCGCCAAGGAAGCCAAATCCCAGGACGGCGACAACCGTACCATGGGCAGAAAAACCTATGTGCCTTATGGACTTTACAGAACCCATGGCTTTATTTCATCGCCTCTTGCCAAACAAACGGGCTTTTCCGAGGAAGACCTGGAACTGTTCTGGAATGCCCTGATGAATATGTTCGATCATGACCGTTCAGCCGCCAGGGGCGAAATGGCCGCGAGAAAACTGATTGTCTTCAAACATAATTCCGAACTCGGGAATTATCCGGCTTGGAAATTGTTTGATCTGGTCAAGATTTCCCGGATCGGTGATCCGGAAACCCCGCCCCGGTCCTTTGCGGATTATCAGGTGAGCATTGGCGAGGCCCCGGAGGGCGTGCAAATAATCGAAAAATTATAAACTGAACCATCTGGATGGACTGCCGGCTCAAGGGATTTACGGTTTTTAATACATTGGGAGAAATCCATGTTTGACTTTATTAACCATCTGGACAGCGATCTGAAAAAAGCCCTAATGGTCCAGTTGCGCAACCTGTGGACACACACATCAACCGCTATCGAGGGGAACACGCTCACGCTGGGGGAGACCGCGTTTGTGCTGGAAGAAGGCTTGACCATCTCCGGCAAACCGTTAAAAGACCATCAGGAGGTAGTGGGCCATGCCAGGGCCATCGAGCTTGTCTATACCTGCCTGGAACAGGGTCGGCCTTTTGGAGAGTCGGATCTGTTCGCCCTGCACAAGGCCGTGCAGACGGATGTTGTCGTCGATGTTTATAAACCTGTCGGCGGATGGAAAAAAGAACCCAACTCCACGGTGGGCGTTGTCGACGGCAGGCAGGTGATTTTCGACTATGCGCGGCCCGCCGATGTGCCGATCCTGATGGCGGACTGGTTCAGGCTGTTTGATAAGCTGTGCCGGGGCCTTGTGCCCGGAGACCGGCAAAAGGCGCTTTCCGCTTATGTTCATCTTCACATCACGTTTGCGCGCATTCATCCTTTTTTTGACGGCAACGGCAGACTGGCAAGGCTGGTGGCCAATATCCCGGTTCTCAAGGCGGGCCTGCCGCCCATCATCATCCCCAGGGAGGAGCGCAAAGCCTATATCGACGCCTTGTCGGCGTATCATCATGCCGTGGGACAGATCCGGGCCGGCGATATGCTCTTGCCGGATGCAGGGAACTTGGAAGGTTTCACGGATTTCTGCCAAAAGGCATGGCGGGCATCGATGGATCTGGTGGACGAAGTTCGGCGGAAACAACAGGCCCGGCGGGTATGAAGGAATCCGTTTGGAAGGGAATAATCAATGACCTTTACAGACGATGACCTTTTCCAGCTTTCCGCCTTGCAGCACTATATTTTCTGCCCCCGGCAGTGCGCTCTCATCCATATCGAACAGGTCTGGACGGAGAATGTGTTCACCGCCGAAGGCCGGCTCATGCACGAACGGGCGCACGAAGGAGGAACCGAGGTTAGGGGGGATATCCGCATTGATCGCTCCCTTGCCATCCGCAGTCTGCGACTGGGGCTGTCTGGAATGGCCGATGTGGTGGAATTTCATCGCCAGGCCGATGGTTTTTGGCAGCCGTTTCCCGTGGAATATAAGCGGGGCAAGCCCAAGGGCGATGATTGCGACACGGTGCAGCTCTGCGCCCAGGCCATATGCTTGGAGGAAATGCTGAATGTTCAAATTCCGGCAGGGGCTCTGTTTTACGGCAAAACCCGGCGGCGGCTGGATGTGGTTTTTGATGATCAATTGCGGCTAAAAACCGAAGAGGCTGCTTTCAGTGTTCATCAGCTTATTGAATCCGGCAGAACTCCGGAACCGGTGTTTTCCAAAAAATGTGAAAGCTGTTCCCTTTTGGGCCAGTGTCTTCCCAAGACCATGGGCCGCCGCCGGTCGGTGAAACGATATATGGCAAGAGCATTGGACGATCGATGAAAAAACACCTGAATACCCTGTTTGTCACCACCCAGGGCGCCTATCTCGCCAAGGACGGGGAAACGGTCGCGGTGAAGGTGGATCAGGAGGTCCGGCTTCGAATCCCGATTCATACGCTGGGCGGCATTGTCTGCTTCGGCAATGTGTCCGCAAGTCCGTTTCTGATGGCATTTTGCGCGGAAAATAATGTCGGGATCAGCTTTCTCACGGAATACGGCCGGTTTCTGGCCCGGGTTCAAGGGCCGGTGTCCGGCAATGTACTGCTGCGAAGGGAGCAGTATCGCCGGGCCGATGATCCGGTGTTTTCGGCGAATATGGCAAAAGCGGTCGTGACCGGTAAAATCGCCAATTGCCGGACGGTCCTGCAACGCGCCTTGCGGGATCATTGCGCCAGAATCGAAGCGCCTGCTGTTGAACAAGTTTCCCGCCATCTTTATCAGCATCTTGAAATGCTGCAAAGAAATCTGCCTCTTGATACGGTCCGCGGATATGAAGGAGTGGCCGCCCATGCCTATTATTCGGCGTTCAATCAGCTTATCGTTGCCCAGAAAGAGGATTTTACCTTCAGCGATAGAAACCGGAGGCCGCCGCTGGATAATGTGAATGGCCTTCTTTCTTTTATCTACACGCTGATCATGCATGATGTCCGTTCCGCTCTTGAAGGCGTCGGACTTGATCCGGCCGTGGGATATCTGCATCGGGACCGGCCCGGAAGACCGGGGCTGGCCCTGGACATAATGGAAGAGTTCCGACCGTTTATTGGCGATCGGCTGGTTTTGTCCCTGATTAATCTTCGCCAGGTCCAGGCAAAAGGATTTCAAAAGACGGATTCCGGCGCGGTGCGAATGACTGATGATACCCGTAAGACCGTTCTTGTGGCGTATCAGGAGAGAAAACAGGAAGTAATTTATCATCCGTTTATCGAAGAAAAAGTTAGCATCGGCATTTTGTTTCATGTG
>CAZRES010000034.1:0-24876 GCA_964598885.1 uncultured Desulfobacteraceae bacterium
AGCGATCCAGGCTAGGGCGACACCGACCGCTCCACCAATCAGCCCCATTAATCCTCTCCTCGCTTTCCGCCGGGATCACCTGGGCGGAGCGCATCAGGGTCTGCTGGTAGAAAGGATGGTCAACCTCTGCCATGCGACCCAGCAGATCCGTGAGCAGATCATCCTGGTTTTCATTGTCCGGTGTGTCCGGATCCTCATCTTGGTTTTCCTTGCCGTCTTCCGGAAGCCGCACGTAAAATACATCGTCAAAAGTGATAAAACCATCGCCCAAATCCGAGGGATCCTGGTCATGGTCCCGGATGACCACCTGGCTGGTTTTAAAAAGATAATATTCAAGTTGTTCGGATTTTTCATCCATGGTCCAGCGAACGAACCGCGAGGGATCGGCCTTGAGCAGAAGCGACATCCAGCGGGTTAAGGCATCCAGATCAAAGCGGTCTTTTGTCCATGTCTCGATATCCAGCAGATATTCCCACTGGCGGGTGGATGCCAGAGATAAAAGTTCCAGAGCATCCCGGGGCCCGATGTCATGGACCAGAAAAAAGAAGTCCTCTTCGGCCAGGGAACGCACCAGGGCATATGGCTGCGGGTGATCCAGGATTTCAGCAAGGGCTTTTTCCGGCCGCAAGGCCAGTATCCGCCCCCGATCCCGGGCCAGTTCCGCCATGCGCTGTACATGGGTCTTTTGCGGTTCCACTTTTTTGGGTATACGAGTCATCGGTATGCATATCCATTCTGATGGTGATGCAAACAGTGTATCACGCTCTGTGTTGTTTTCAATAGCAAAACCAGCCTTCTTCTGTCTGGCTCTAAAAGCGCATCTCATGGATTGCGATGCGACGAAAGGAGTTCGAGAAACAGTACGCTGGTTGCGGTTCGGTGTCACTTCTTCGTTCTGTCCCCGGATGCGTCTGCTGCCCCGGACCAGATGTTGAGTGAGGCGAATTTAAAAAGAATCAGCAGACCGGGAACTGCGATGACGGTGCAGAGGATGAAAAAGGACTCCCATCCCATGTATTCGGCCAGGTATCCGGTGGGCGCAGAAGCCAGGACTCGGGGTACGCCCATGAGACTGGACAGCAGGGCGTACTGGGTGGCCGTGAAGCGTTTGTCCGTCAACAAGGCCATGAAGGCCACAAATGCGGCCGTGCCCATGCCGCTGGTGAAATTTTCAAATCCGATGACCGCGGACAGCGTGGGCACATGGTATCCGATCCGGGCAAGAGATACAAAACCGGCGGTGGAGATCGCCTGGAGAAAGCCGAATACCCATAATCCCCGGTAAATACCGATGCGAAGGGTCAGGATGCCACCGGCAAGGGCCCCGCCGATGGTGGCCCAGAAACCGAAGATTTTCCCGATGGTCCCGATTTCCGTATTGGAAAACCCGATGTCCAGAAAAAAAGGAATGGCCATGGCCGAGGCCATGGCATCGCCTAGTTTATATAAAAGGATAAACGCCAGAATCCAGATGGCGCCCGGACGGCTGAAATATTCCATCAGGGGATCGACGACGGCCGCTTTTAATGTTTTGGGAGGCTGGCCGGTGATGCGGGGTTCCGGGGCCAGAAGGGTGGTGATGATGCCGGGGATCAGGCAGGCGGCCATGATCAGATAAACATTTGCAAAGGATACAAGATCCGCCAGGATCAGCCCGCCGGCGCCCGACAGGAGCATCCCCATGCGGTAGCCGTTGATATATAACGATGAGGCAAACCCGAGTTCTGCGTCCGGAATGTCTTCTCTCCGGTAGGCGTCCACGACGATATCCTGGGACGCGCTGAAAAATGTCACCAGCAAAGCGGCCAGGGCCACGATTTCCGGATGAGCCGATGGGCTGGTCCGGCCGAGTCCCACAATGGATGCCATGAGTGCGATCTGGGCCATCAACAGCCAGCCGCGCCGCCGGCCCAGAAAGGGAAGGGTGTATCGATCCAGCAGGGGAGCCCACAGGAACTTAAGGGTATACGGCAGGCCCACCAGGGTCATGAGCCCGATGATGGATAAATCCACACCTTCGGCCTTCATCCAGGCCTGGAGGACCGACAGCGTCAGCAAAAGAGGCAGCCCGCAGGAAAATCCCATGAGCAGCGCCACCAGCATGCGGGCGCTGAAAATGACGCGGGTTATTTTCCGGGACACTGGGCGATGACCGCGGGATCAAAATCATTGCCGCCGTAGGCACGGTCAAAATGATCGGAAAATTCTTGGGCCAGTTTCCGGGCGCGCCGGGCAAACGCGGCTTTATCCGGCCACGTGTTTTCCGGATGTAAAATTTCCGGCGGCACGCCGGGGCATTGGGTCGGGATGTCGAGATGAAACAGAGAATCCTGCAAATGTTCGACGCTCTCGAGTTTTCCTTCAATGGCCGCGTCCACCATGGCCCGGGTCATCATGATATCGATGCGTTTGCCCTCGCCGTAGGGACCCCCGCTCCAGCCGGTATTGATGAGATAGACCTTAGTGCCGTGCTGCTTCATTTTTTTGCCCAGCAGGTCGGAGTAGTAGGCCGGTTTTTTGGGCATGAAGGGCTGACCGAAAAACCGGGAAAAGGTGGATACGGGGGTGGCAATACCGGTTTCGGTGCCGGCCAGTTTGCTGGTGTATCCCATGAGGAACCAGAGCATGGCCTGTTGCGGACCCAGACGGGATATTGGCGGTAGCACGCCGTGGGCATCGGCGGTCAGAAAGATAATGGTTTTTGGGTGACCGCCGACGGCGCATTCCTTGATGTTTTTGAGAAACGACAGGGGATAGGAGGCCCGGCTGTTCTGGGTGAGTCGGTCGTCGCAAAGATCCACGCTGCCGTCGGGATACGTCATGCAGTTTTCAATAATGGCCCCATGATTAAGCACGTCCCGGCGGCGGAATACCGCCCGGTAAATTTCGGGCTCCTTTTTCGGATTGAGATGGATCAGCTTCGCATAGCATCCGAATTCGAAGTTGGCGATGCCGTTGTCGTTCCATCCGTGTTCGTCGTCGCCGATCAGCGCCCGGTTCGGGTCCGCCGACAAGGTGGTTTTACCGGTGCCGGAAAGGCCGAGAAAAAGCGTGACATTTCCATTTCTGTCCTCATTGGCGGAACAATGGAGCGGAAGAATGTTTTTAAAGGGAAGATAATAATTCATGACCGTAAACATCAGTTTCTTGGCGGATCCGCAATAAGCCGATCCATATACCAGGCCGACTTTCCGGATAAAATCCATGGCGATTACCATGTTGGAGGTATCCCCTCCCGGCAGATCCCGAAGGCGGCCTTTGTATTTTACGGGGTTTACTTTGTTATAAGGGAGCAGGATCAGGGTGAATTCCTTGTCGGCCAGCACGCTGGAAGAAAAGTTTTCCGGGGCCGGCCGGAACATGTTTCTCACAAACAGACTCATCAATGCCCGATCCGTGATGGTGCGCACCGGCAGCGCGTATGCCGGATCCGCGCCGATCACCCGGTCCGTGAAATAAAGACGGTCTTTCCGCTTCAGGCAGGCGATGGCGTCTTCCAGCAGCATGTCGAAAGTTTCCGGATCCAACGGACGATTGTTGGGCGACGTCCAATCGATATATCCATCGGATTCGGCCCGGCGGACCACCAGGGTGTCCAGGGGGGAACGGCCCGTGGATTCGGGCGGTGTCCAGGTGGACAGCGCCCCGCTTCTGGCGGTGATGGCTTCGTTGAACTGAAGAACGTGTCGGATAAGGTCCTGCCGGGAAATATTGATGTACACATTATCCTGGGCGTTGCGCAAACGGGTGAGTTCAGCTTGGAGCTTCATGGCGTTGGATCTCGTTTTTATGGATGACAGATGGGATGATGGTCAGGCCGCTTTCAACGGTTTCGACGATACACAGATTATGGAAACACCGGAATTTTCAACAGACCTTCAGGATAAGATCATCTATGGCTCGTTTAGGCACATGATGGAGATTATTTTCATCCCGCCAGTAGCGGATGCTGCCGTCCGGGCCGACATCATCGATGACGGCGGTTTCCGCCGGCGCGCCAAGAGCAATGACCAGCATGATTTTGTATTTTGAATCGATGTTCAAAACCTGGCGCAGGCGGTCCCGGTTGATGGCGCCGATAAAACATCCGGCCAGCCCCTTCTCTCTTGCGCCCAGCAGGATGCTCCACCCCGCGATGCCGTCATCGGACCAGAAATCGGTTGTCATCTCCGTGTCTCCCAGGATGACGATATAGGCGGCGGGCCTCTCGCCTTCGGCCGGACCCGGCCATTCCTTTAAATACGCCGCCCAGGTCAGGCAGGGAAATATCGTTTTGTTGGTTTCAGGATCAGCCGACAGAATGAATTTCAGCGGCTGTCGATTGGCGGCCGAGGCCGACAGTCGGGCCAGATTTACCAGCTTCCTCAGGGTTTCCCCGTCCACGGGCTTATCCTGATGGAAGCGGCGGCAACTCCGATTTTTTTGAATCAACTCGGCAATCATGGCAATTTCACTACTCCTTGCAGCTGAATTTTTCAAAGACCGGCATCTGGAGATGAATCCATTTCAGGATTTTTTCACCTTCCTGCCGCACTTCCGCGAGTGCTTTGCCCCGGTGGCTCACGCGGTTTTTTTCCTGACGGCTCATTTGAGCAAAGGTTTTATTGGCAGGGGGATAAAAGAATACCGGGTCGTAACCAAAACCATCGGAACCCATGGGCTCCTCCGTGATGATGCCCTCGCAGCGGCCGGCATAGGTCAGGGCGGCTCCCGTGGGAACAGCCAGGGAGATGACGCATTCAAACGCCGCGTTGCGATGGGAATTGCCCTTGAGGGCATGCAGCAGTTTCCGCCAGTTGTCGGTATCCGTGGCCTCGGGTCCGGCATAGCGAGCGGAATGAACGCCCGGCAATCCTCCCAGGGCATCCACGCAGAGCCCCGAATCGTCGGACAGGGCCGGCAGGCCAAGCATCCGGGCGGTCATGCTTGATTTTTTATAGGCATTGTCGTCAAAAGTCCGGCCGTCCTCGATAATTTCCGGGATGGGGCCAAAATCGTTCAGGTTTTTGATCTCGATGGGGAATTCCGCCAGAAGATCCCGGATTTCGTCGGTTTTACCCGGATTCCGGGTGGCGATCACCAGTGTTGTCGTTTCCATTATGTTTCAGCCTGATAGGATTATAACAATCGTTTGTTTCGGGAAATTTTTTATCAGATGCGCCAAAAGGTGTAAAGACTAAAAAAAGCGGAAAAAGACGGGAACGCCGACCGGGGGTGCGCCCCGGTCGGCGTTTGCGACGGTGAATGCTACTTCTTGTTATTGGTACATGCTTTCGATCTCTTTGGCGTATTTCTCATTGATGACCCGGCGTTTGAGCTTCATGGTCGGCGTAAGTTCGCCGCTTTCCGGAGTAAATTCTTCCGGGATGATGACAAATTTCTTAATGGATTGCACCCGGGCCAGGGTGGAATTGACTTCTTCGACCTTTTCCTGGAGATAAGCCTTGAATTTTTCGTCTTTGGCGGCTTCTTCCATGGTCTTGGCCGGGCTGCCCGCGGCCTCGAGCTCGGCTGGGAGCTTATCCGGATCCAGGGTGAAAAGAGCGGTCATATATTTTCGGCGATCACCGATAACAACGACCTGGTTGACAATGGGAATGGCCTTGAGCTTTCCTTCCAGGACCTGCGGCGCAATGTTTTCTCCGCCGGCGGTGATGATCAGTTCTTTTTTCCGGTCTGTGATTTTTAGAAACCCTTTGGCGTCCATGATGCCCACATCGCCCGAGTGGAGCCAGCCGTCGGCGTCAATGGTCTCTTTGGTGGCGTCTTCGTTTTTAAAATAACCTTTAAACACATGACGGCCCCGCATCAAGACTTCCCCGTCCTCGGCAATGGAGATTTCCGTGCCCGGCACGGCCGGTCCGGCCCAGCCGGTCCGGTATTTGAAAGGCTCGGGCAGCGAAACCGTACCCGGTCCGGTGCATTCACTCATGCCGTAAACTTCCGTAATGGGAATGCCAAGACTTAAAAAGAATTCAAGGGTATCCATGGAAATGGGCGCGGCCGTTGAAATAAAAAGGCGGGAACGGTCCAGGCCCAGTTTTTCCTTGACCTTGGAAAAGACCAGTTTGTCGGCCAGGCCGTACAGGAACGGATAGGGTTTGCCTTCCTGCTGGGCATATCCGCCCGCAAGACCTTTTTTGCGTGCCCAGGCCGCGATTTTTTTCTTCAAGGGCGGGTTTTGCGCCCCGGCGGCCATCATCTTGGCCTGGATTTTTTCCCATACCCGGGGAACCCCCACAAACAGGGTGGGATGCACTTCCGTCAGGTTGTCGCCGAGTTTTTCCAGGCTTTCGGCAAAATAGACCGTCCCCCCCATGATGTAGGGGCCGTGGAGACTGACCACCTGTTCGGCGATGTGACTCAGCGGCAGATAGCTGATGATCACATCGTCGGGGCCGCCGTTGATCAGATCAATAACCTGACCGGCGGTCCAGATGATATTGTCGTGGGTGATCATCACGCCTTTGGGATTTCCCGTGGTGCCGGAGGTATAAATCAACGTGCAGCAATCGTCGGGTTTCTGGTCCTTGATTCGCTCATTGAGCTGGTCTTCGGGAACTTTTTCGGCGATTTTTGCCAGTTCGTTCCAGGAATAGACCATTTCATCCGAATCGGATCCATTCATCATGACAATGGCTTTTAAATCCGGCAGTTCATTTCGGATTTCTTTGAATTTGGCCAGTTGCTCATCGTTTTCCACCACCGCGATATTGGCTTCGCTGTGGCCGGCGATGAATTTGCATTGTTCCGGGCTGTTGGTAGTGTAAATACCGCCGGGAACAGCCCCGGCGAAAATGCCGGCCAGATCGCTGATAAACCATTGGGGACAATTGTTGCCGAGAATACTGACCGCCTTGCCTTTTTCAAGTCCTAAGGCCATAAATGCCCGGGCCGTGATTTTTATCTGATCGTAGTATTCCCCCCATGTCATTTGTTTCCATTCACCGTTGATCTTCGTGTTGAGCGCCACCTTGCTTCTATGTTTCTCGGCAGTGTTTTTCATGACTTCCATAATGGTTTTTTTCATGCGTCCTCCTTTAAATTGTTGTTAACAATGAATGTAAAAGGCAGTAACCATAAGTCGGTACACTGTTTTGTTATGTGACGCTTGTGTCAATATACGGGAATAAAAACCATAAAAACATGGATGTGAAAAAAGGTGGAAGTATCAGGCACATAGGCATAACATGATGTGCCGTAAAATAATCATTTGTTAAATATATCATGAATTCAATTAATTCAAGAAAAAAAGAACATCAATGTTCGATTTTTATCAGCGATGTGGAATATACAGCGGTATTTAGCGTTAATAATTTAATGTATTGTTATTTTTTCCATTTTTTGGCATACTTAACAAATTATCGAATATCGTTGCGGTTCGCCTATCTTCCGCAAGGATATTGGAACGGCAAATCGAAAAAACCTTTGCCCGCCAGTGGGGTGGTTAACGATAGAATGAGACGACGGCAACCGGATAATTCAAACATGATCTCGGAAGACAAATTATACCATCGGCTGCGCAAACATCTTGACACCATGCCGGTGGGATTCCCGTCCACCCGGTCGGGAGTGGAGCTGAAAATTTTACGACATCTCTTCGCTCCTGCCGAGACGCAGGTGGCCCTGCACATGAACCATGTGTTTGCCACAGCCGACGATATCTGTACAAGAGCCCGAAAAGATAATATTTCGCAAGAGCAGTGCGAAAAATACCTAACTGATATGGCCGCTAAGGGAAGCATATTATGCCGAAGCAACGGTGAAGCATCGCATTACGCCTTGATCCCGTTTGTGGTGGGCATGTATGAATTCCAGATCCAACGCATGACGGCAGAACTTTATAAAGACGCGGCCCGCTATTTTCGGGAGGCCTTTGGGCTGACTTATCTTTCCACGGCTGTTCCCCAGATGCGGGTGATTCCCATCCGTCAAAGCGTCGTCGAAGAAAACCGCATTGCCAGCTATGACGAGATCCGGCATCTTATTGCGGCGGCGGACGGCAGAATCGGCGTAACCGACTGCATCTGCCGAAAGGGAACAGACCTGGCGGGCCGATCCTGCCAAAAAACCGATCGCCGGCAACTCTGCCTCGGGTTCAGGGATTATTTCGATACGTACCGGCGGGAGGGCTGGATCCGGGAACTCACCGTTCAGGAAGCTCTTGATATTCTGGATCAGTCCGAAAAAGAAGGACTGGTGCTCCAGGCGACCAACGAACAGGCGCCCCAGGCGGTCTGCGCCTGCTGCGGGTGCTGCTGCGGGGTTCTGGCCACATTAAAGGCGGTGCCCAATCCGGCCGAATTTGTGGCGACCAATTTTTACGCCAGAGTGGACGCTGATGCGTGCGTCGGCTGCCGGCTCTGCGAAGACCGCTGCCACATGCAGGCCATCACGGTGGCCGATAAAAAAGCCGCCATCGATCCGCTAAAATGCATCGGCTGCGGAGTCTGCGTGCCGGTGTGCAAGACCGGAGCACTGCATCTGGAACCAAAAGACCGAACCTGTGTGCCGCCGGAAACCACCGAACAGCTTTATCAAACCATCCAGTCCGGCAAAAGCCGGCTGTCCGGAATTAAAACCGGCGTCAAGGTGCTGCGCCGCACGAATCTCAAACAGGTTCGACATCTGCTGAAGAGGTAACGAGGCGAACGCCGCATGAATTTGAGCGAGATCATCGACAGTTCCAAAAGAAAATCCGAGGCCCGGCTTAAAGAAATCCGGGAACAGCTTTCCATTCCCTTGTTCCGGAGACGGGAACAAGCCCTGTGGGACACCGGCCCCAAGCGCATCCTGGTCATTGGAAGCGGTATCGGCGGCATGGCCGCCGGCGCATTGTTTGCCCGCATCGGCCATCACGTAACCGTTCTTGAACAAAATACCGATCATATCGGGGGTCACGGGCGGTGCCCGATCTTCGGCGGCCTCCGGTTTTCCATGGGACCCCAGTATGTCTGGGAATTCGGAGAGGGCCGGCTCGGAGACCGGTTCTTACAATTTTTAGGGCTAAGGGAAGCTGTTCCTTTTGTTCCCATGAACCCGCAGGGATTTGAACGGATTTTTATCGGTGACCGCAATCCAGGGAAAAACCGCTGTCTGGTGGATTTCAGAGTTCCGTTGGGGCTGGAAAATTTCCGCCGTACCGCCCAGGAGATGTTTCCGGAGGAGCGAGGAAACCTGGACGCCATTTTTGACGATATGAGCGCCATTTTTGAAACTTATAAATCCTTTTTACGTAAAAATGACGCCTCCGAGGGGCGGTTTCTGCTGGCTACGAAATTTCTGCTGACCGGCCGCGTCCCCATGTCCATGAAACTCAAGCTCGGCCGCACTATTTATATGCCGCTGAACGCATTTTTCGATCAATACCAGATCAACATCCTGCTTCGCCGCATCCTTTACGGGCATGGCGGGATTTTCGCCGAAAATGAGTCCGCCATGTCGGCCATCGCCTATATCGTGGGCACCGGTAATTATCATGAGGGAGCCTGGTATCCGGAAAAGGGGTTTTTCCATTTTTTCGATGCCCTGGCATCGGTGATCAGCGAGGCGGGCGGTTCCGTGAACGTTGGCAAGCGGGTGATCCGTCTGGACACTAAAGATCATCTGGCGACCCGCGCCGTATGTGCCGACGGCTCCGATTACCCGTGCGATGTCGTCTTCAGCGATATATCTCCGCGGCTGACCGCTGCTCTGCTGGGAAGTCCATCCGAGGAATTCGACTACAGCCCTTCGCACAGCATCATGACCTGCTGTATCGGGGTCAGGGCTCGCCTGCCGGGCATCGACGACATGCGAGGAACAAATTACTGGTGGCAGGACGGCTGCGAGGTGGAATATCATGAGCCGGATGTCACGGCCCCGCCCCGGATGCTGTTTATCGGATCGCCCACGGCAAACGGGTTCGGCCGGACCGGGGGCGCAACCGACGACGCCCTGGTGGTCTACTGCCCGGGCAATTATATGCAGGAAAAAGAAATTTATGACAAAGGGCCTGCCGCAGTCGCGGGGTTTAAGGAAAAACTTGCCGACGATATCATCGGGATTTTGGAACGCAATGTGTTTCCCGGTATCGCGGCCCGGCGCCGCTTTACCGAAATCATTTCCTCTTTGGATTGCCGGGCGCAGACCTTCGGGGAGATGGGCAACGCCTATGGCCGGCGGCTGACCGTGGAGGAGATTCTCAAAGGCGCCATCCGTGAGGAGAACTGCCCGGCCAATCTGTATAATGTATCCGCCACCAAAAACAGTCCCGGCATTGCCGCCGGCATTTTTACCGCAAAACTCCTGTTTGAGGAGTTGACCGGCCGGAATTTCTGAATGCCTGGAGGACGTGGGAATGTTTATTACACAATGACGCAGCCAGGGATGCAAGGCGACAGAGATGTTTCATTTTTATGACGCCATTATCTAATGATAACAACACAACTGGAACAGAGGAAATATGAAAACCGAAAAACCATTTGAAAATACGAAAAAAAATCAACGCTCCGTACGCAAAACCCCCCGCAAAACGCCCCGCAGGGCGGAAGTGCAGCCGACACCAGCGGATGCGCCGGCAGCCGAAGACCATTGGGATCCTTCCATGTTCAAGGTCCCGCCCCTGGAAGGCCGGATGCGGTTTCACGATTTCAATTTGCCTGATCCCCTGCTCCGCGCCATTGCTGAGCTCGGATTTTCCTATTGCACGCCCATCCAGGCGGAAATTCTGCCTTCCACCCTGTCCGGCCGGGACGCCTTCGGCCGGGCCCAGACCGGCACCGGCAAAACCGCGGCGTTTCTCATTACCGTCATCGCCCGGATGCTCAATAATCCTCTGCAGGAGAAGCGGTCTTCCGGCACGCCCCGGGTTTTGATCATCGCTCCCACCCGGGAGCTGGTCCTTCAGATCACGGAAGAGGCCCGCCAGCTCACCAAATATTGCAATCTCAGACTGATCGCTGTTTTCGGCGGCATGGATTACGACCGGCAACGCAAGCTGTTGGCCGGTGATCCAGTCGACATCGTGGTGGCCACTCCCGGCCGTCTGCTGGATTTCAGCCGCCGCCGGGACATTGTGCTCAAAAAAGTGGAGGTGCTGATATTGGATGAAGCCGATCGGATGCTGGATATGGGCTTTATCCCGGATGTGCGAAAGATTATCTACAGCACGCCGCCCAAAGAAAAACGTCAGACGCTGCTTTTTTCGGCCACCCTGACCGAGGCCATTACCCGGCTGGCCGCGGCCTGGACCATAAATCCCGCAACCGTGGAGATCGATCCCGAGCAGGTAGCGGTCAACAGCGTGGATCAGATCGTCTATATCGTCACGGCCCGGGAGAAATTCGCGCTGCTTTACAATATCATCGTCAAGCAGGATCTAAAAAGCGTCCTGATTTTCTGCAACCGGAAAGACGAAGTCGCCCGCCTGGCCGGTAAACTGACTCGTTACGGCATCGAGTGCGCCGAGATTTCCGGCGATGTGGATCAGAAAAAACGGATCGCGCGACTGGATGCATTCAAGGCGGGAAAGATCCGGGTGCTGGTGGCGACGGACGTGGCGGCCCGGGGCATCCATATCGAAGGCATGAATCATGTCATCAATTTCACGCTGCCCCGTGATCCGGAGGATTATGTCCACCGCATCGGCCGGACCGGCCGGGCCGGAGCCCTGGGCACGTCCATTAGTTTCGCCGATGACGAGGATGCGTTTTATCTTCCGGATATCGAAGCGTTTATGGAACGTAAGCTCGATTGCATCGAGCCCGATGATGAATGGCTGGTCCTGCCCGAGGCTCCGCCGGCCCGGAAAGTCCGCGCCCAAACCCCCCGCCGCCGGTCGCCTAGACGCAAACGAGAATAAATGCTCCTCAGCTATGATGCCCTTGGAGAAAGTCGTTTTGCCAAAGACATACTATTGGGATTTGAGCGTGTCAATCAGCCGGTCCTTTTTTTTCCAGAGGCCGTGAAGCCAGGCCTGGAATTTTTCCCGGAAAGCCGGATCGTTGATATAATCTCCGGCGGCGATGTCGGCCGGCACCGGAAAGAAATCGACGCGCACCGTCACTTTCCGGATGCGCCCGGAAAACAGGTCCCAGAAGGTCACCCGGTCGGGTTCGTAAACAATGGTGACATCCACGATGCCCGCCAGGTAATCGGCCATTTCCGACAATACAACGGCCACGCCCCCGGCCTTTGGCGGCAGCAGGTGTTTGTAGGGGGAAGCAGTGTTTTGGTGCTTTTCCGGTGAAAACCGGGTTCCTTCGAGAAAATTAATCACCGACACCGGCGTGATTTTAAACCGCTTGCAGGCCTCCTTCACGGATTCCAGGTCTTTTCCTTTCAGTTCCGGATGTTTGGCCAGAAATTCCCGGGAATAGCGCTTCATGAAGGGAAAATCCAGGGACCACCAGGCAAATCCCATCAGCGGGACCTTGCGCAGCTCTTCCTTGAGGAAAAATTTAAGAAACGGAATCCGGTGATTAAACAGCGACTGGAGTATGAAAATATCCACCCAGGCCCGGTGGTTGCTGAAAATCAGAACCCATTTTTTTTTGCCGGGCAGTTTTTCCAGCCCCTGGACATCCATTTCCATATTCTGGGTCAGCCAGAGGATAAATCGGTTGCAATCGATCCAGCCGGTCCCCATCACAATCAGGATCCGGGTTAAAAAATTTCGGAAAGTCTTCAACGGAATCAAGTATTTAAGCATGCCGAAAAGGAAAAAAGCGCAAAACCATAAAATCGTATTGATGACCAGCAGGCCCGAGGAAAGCGGTCCCAGGATGACGGCCGGTAAAAAATGGAGCATGGGGTATCTTATTCCTTTGTATGTTGGTTAATTGATATGTTCGGGCAAACGGAGCCGATCGCCGGTGATATAAAGCGGGGCCGGGTTTTTGAATCCCGCCAGCAGGGGCAGACGGTGGAGCAGGCGCAGATAGTGGGCGGACTGCCGGTCCGCGATCCGGTCGAGCAGCACGGAAACGGGGAACTGGCCCAGAGTGCGCACGGCGTCGACTACCATCAGGAGGCGAGGGAGTCCCTTATAAAGCTGGATATAGGTACCGGTGATGGCCGTAAGAGATCGGGAAAGATGGAGATATTCGCTTTTAACCACCAGTCCCAGATGCTGGGTATTGGACATCAGGTGCAGCACCACCTGCACTCGACGGCGCAGCCCGGCGATTCCTTCCCGTTTGAGCTGGAAAATAAAATTGCCTTTGAGCGGGACCACGTCCTTTTTCTTTAAGGTGCGGGCCAGGGTTTCCTTGATTTCCCGTTCCCGTTTCCGGCTCAACTCCGGGTCGGCGGAAAGATTGATCAGGGCCGTGGCCAGCAGCGCCACATCCGCGGTGACCGCGCCGAGGATATAATTCCACATGGGTTTCCATTTGTCCCTCAGGTCCACGCAATTGCCCCAATCCACAAAATACATGTCGCCGTTGGCATTAAACAGAATGTTGCCCGGATGCAGGTCCCCGTGACATTCCTGGTAGACAAAGGCGTGCATGCAGACGGTGTAAAGAAAGCGCGAAGCGATGCGCCGGGCATTGGCGCTGCGCTTTTTTTTGGGGATATAGTCGAGAATATGGGAAATGCTGGTGGCGTTTTCAATATATTCCATCTCGATGATGCGCTTGGATGCCGAAAACACTTCGGGAACGTTCCATATCAGGGAATCCCGGCTTCTGTCGGCGAACCGCTGCTGATTGAGGGCTTCCTGCTCAAAGTCGATCTCCCGCTGAAATCCCTTGACGAATTCCTCGGCCTGCTGCTGAAGGGCCTCGAGAAAGGGCGCCAGCTTGGAATGGGGAGCCCAGTAATGACTGCTGATAATGGCCACGCCCAGAACCGTTCGGCCCAGCATGAATTCCCGGTCCAGACCGTTGCGGCTGATCTTGACGATCACCGGAATCAGTTCTTCCCGATCATTGCGGGACACGGGCTTTTTGGCCAGGTACACCGAGCCGATGGAACCGGATTTGATGGGATTGTGGATATCAAACTCAAAATAGCACTCATGAGGTTTCCGGCCCAGGCATTCCTCGAAGGCCGCGGTCACTTCAAGGGCCGTCATGGGCGGCACGTCTTCCTGGAAGACCCGCAGTTCCCGGGCGATTTCAGCCGGCAAAAAATCCGCATTGGCTGCCGCCACCTGAGCCATCTTGATGAAAAACGGTCCGAACTCGCGCACCATGGCGGCGATGAGTTGCGCCTGGGTCTTGAAATCTTTGGGATCGGTCCGGAAAAAAGGTTTGATATAGCGCAGGGCACGGATCTGGCGGCGGATAATGGTGAGATCCTCCCGGATGATGCGCATACGTCCCGAAAGATCTTTCATTTTGGAGGCGTTGAGCCGCCGGGTTTCCTTGAGAAGGTTGATCAGATCGGCGATGAAAGGCTCATAGCACCGCAGAATAATCCGGACGATATCCAGATTCAGTTCCGCCAGACCTTTGAGTTCCGGTTCGGAAAAGAGTTCTTCGAAAAACGTCCAGAATTCGTCGACCACCATTTCCGGCACTTTCACCGGGCTGCGCAACAGGATCTGATCCACCACGTAGCGGATGAGATTTTCCGTGGATTTTTCGTTGGGAAGAATGTTTTTGCTTCTCAGAAACCGGGTCAGGCCTTTGCTGTGCCGTGTCAACGGGTGCTGGTAAAGGGAGTTAAACAGGTTGTCGAAAACGATCCCCAACTGTTCCACCGTCACCGGTTCCCGGTTGGACAGCAGGCCGATGAACGGAAAAAACGCCCGGGTGACGGCAAAACTGTGCCAGGAATATTGTCCGGTTTCCTTGAAAATCAGAATGGCCTGATTTTGCAGGCGCTTTATGAAATGGCGATCTTTTTTTGATTTCATCAGGCCGTCTGATCCGGTATGGTGATTGGGAATATATTTTGCTTCCGAATCGCTATCAAAATCCGTATCCCATGTCAACGCATGGATGAAGTGGATGGAAAATAACCTATGGTGGGGAAAAAAATATCTGTATTTCAAAGTGTTGATTCGTGTAATCCGGCTGAAAAACGCCCGGATGACCGGGGGCGGCGATTCCGGCGGACGCGTCGGGATCTGTTTGAAAACGCGTTCCGCCTGCTGGCCCGGATCCATGATTTTACAAAGGCCCAGCAGGCCGCGGCCGGACGATGTGAGCGCATCGCTGACATTGCCTACCAGAAAGACGGGAGTCCGGACCACCTGCTCGATATCTACCGGCCCAGGCATGCGCATACTCCCCTGCCGGTGATTCTGTATATCCACGGCGGCGGATTTGTCATGTGCGACAAAAATACCCATCGCGGCCTCGGCCTGATTTACGCGGATCACGGACACCTGGTATTCAACATGAATTATCGTCTGGCCCCGCGGCATCCGTATCCGGCGGCTCTGGAAGACGCCGGTCGGGCATATGAATGGGTAACAGAAAACGCGGAACAGTATGGCGGCGATCCCAATCGGATCATTCTTGCCGGGGAATCGGCCGGCGGCAATCTGACCCTGGCCCTGGCCGCGGCGTGCTGTTTCCGGATGGACGCGCCTGAGGCCCGCGCCATCTGGGATGTGGGCGTTGTTCCCAGCGCCATCATGGTCATGTGCGGGTTTCTCCAGATCAGCGATCCTCATCGGCTTTCCGGAGTCTGTCCCTCCATCAACCCGTTTTCCCGTTTCCTGGGCCTTCAGATCGCCCGGGATGTTTCCCGGGCCTATCTCGGCCGCACCTACCGGCGTCCCCATCCAAAACGTATTCTGGCCGACCCCCTGCTGGTGCTCGAATCCAGGGAAATATCCATGCGGCCCTTTCCTCTGGTCTATGCCATATGCGGCACTTCCGATATTTTACTGGAGGATACCCGCCGCCTGGAGCAGGCCTTAAAAAAAAGAGGCATCCGCCATGTGGCGCGCTATTATCCGAAACAGGGGCATGCGTTTCATTTGCTGGGCGTCAGCCGTCAGGCCGACCGGTTCTGGCGGGATAATCTTGATTTTCTGGAGTGGGGACCCGGCCTTTCATGAGGGCCTTGACAATCGAAGATCTCCATCGCTAACTGTAACTAAAAATCGTATAATCAGAAAACATATAGAAAAATCATGCGTATGTTTTATTATTTTATGGATCGTTATAAAAGGAGCTGATCATGTTTGACTACCTGCTGTCCGAAGAAGCCGTAAAGATCCGCGATGAGGCCCGGGATCTGGTGAAATGGGTCCCCCGCCGGATGATTCTTGACATGGATAATGACAAAATCAAGTTTCCCACGGAATTTCTCCGGGAAGCCGGCCGGAGGAACCTGATGGGATGCCGGTATCCGAAAGAATGGGGCGGCCGGGGCCTGGATTGGGTTACCACCTGCGCCGTCATTGAGGAGATTGGTACTTTGGGCTATATTTTTGCCTGCACTTTCGGCGTGGGAGCCGAACTGGTCTGTGATGCCATTATTCAGCATGGAACCGACGCGCAAAAGGAAAAATACGTCAAGCCCCTGCTCAGGGGCGATATGTTTGCGGCGGAATGCCTGACCGAGCCCCGGGGCGGGTCGGATTTTTTCGGCACGTCCACCATTGGCGAGGACAAGGGCGATTTTTTTCTGGTCAACGGCCAGAAGCGTTTTATCGTCGGGGCCGAAGGCGCGGATTATTTTCTGGTATACGCCAGAACCGACCCGGATGCGGATCCCCACAAGGCCCTGACCTGTCTGATCGTGGAAAAGGGTCCGGGGGTGGAGGTCAAGTATCTTTACGGGCTCATGGGATGCCGTGGAGGCGGGGCCGGGCGGCTGGTGTTTAAAGATGTGAAGGTTCCCAAGGAAAACGTGGTGGGCAAAATCAACGGGGCCTATGCGGTTTTCCAGACCATGATGATTCCCGAACGGCTCGGAACGGCCGCCATGACCATCGGCAGCGCCCGGCCGGCCGTGGATATCGCCACGGGATATACCACCCGGCGCAAGGCATTCGGCGCCACCATCAATAATTTCCAGGGGGTCAGCTTCCAGGTGGCCGAGGCCGTCATGCTGCTCGACGCGGCCCGGTCCATGATCTACACCACGGCCCGGGCCGTGGATGAAAAGATCAACTCCCGTCGGATCCGGCGCATGGTGTCGGAATCCAAGAAATTTGTCACCGAAGCCTGCCAGAAGGCGGCCAATAACGCCATGCAGGTCATGGGCGGCATCGGATACACCACGGTATTTCCCATCGAGCGGATCGTTCGGGACCTGCGCCTGGCCTCCATCTGGACCGGCAGCAACGAGGTCATGTCCATGATCATCGCCCACGAATGGTATCGGCAGTATTTTGAAGAAAAAGCCGCCGGACCGGTGCGCGATTACGAAAACGACGCCGCCGAAGCCGACGCGCCGGAAGAAAAGATTTACGAATAAGTCCGATCATCATGACAGGGGAGGGCCGGAATGACGTCATCGCACAATGATGAAAAAGCGGTCCCGGAAGTGCCAAGGCGGTTTTCTCACATCCGGGATGCCCTGCTGGCCGAACCGGTATGGCTCTGCCCGGAACGGGCGTTTCTGATCACCGAATATTTCAAGAAATTCGATGATCCCGCCGAACCGATGATGATCCGCAAGGCCCGGGCTTTGCGGCATCTTCTGATGAAAAAGTCGGTTAAGATCTGGCCCGATGAAATGATCGTCGGCAACGTGGGGACAAAGCGTCGATCCGCCATCATCCAGCCGGAGCTGGCCGGCGTGTTCATGTGCGAGGAACTGCTCTGGATCGAGCGCCGCAAAACCACGCCCCATCCCGTTTCATGGTCGGACCGGGCCGGGCTGCTGGCCGGGGTCATCCCCTACTGGCTGACCCGGAACATGATCGTCAAGGCCTTTAAGAAAAACCGCGCCCGGTTTCTGCGATATGTTCCCGAACAGCTCAACGCCACCTATTATCTGATCAACGAGGCCGGGGGCATCGGGCATTTTCTCCCCAATTACGAAAAGATGATCCAGCTCGGCATCGAGGGATATCTGGCGTCTATGAACGGCCGGGATTCGGATCTCTGCCGGGCTGCGGCCATCGCCTGCGAAGGGCTGGCCGATTATGCAAAGCGCCTGGCGGATGAGGCGGAAGCCATGGCCGCGCGGGAAAAAGATTCGGAACGGGCCGCCGAACTGAAAACCATCGCTGATGTGTGCCGCCATGTGCCTCTTAAACCCGCCCGCACCTTTCAGGAAGCCCTCCAGTGTCTCTGGCTGACGCACATGACGGTCTGCCTTGAAGGGCTGAACTCGGCCGTATCTTTCGGCCGGGTGGACCAGTATCTCTATCCGTATTACCGAAACGATATTGCCGCCGGCGCACTGACGCCCGAAAAGGCGTTTGATTTGATGCTCTGTTTTTCAGCCAAGACCACCGAGCACGTGTTCCTGGTTTCCGAGCGCACCAGCCAGTATCACGGCGGGTTTCTCGTGGCCCAGGCCGCCACGGTGGGCGGTATGGACAAAAACGGCAAAGACGCGGTCAATGATCTGACCTACCTGTTTCTCGATCTCATGGCCGCCGCCAAATTGCGGGACCCCAATTACATGGCCCGCATCCATGCCGGCTCTCCGGAGGAATATGTCCGCCGGGCTGTGGATGTGGCCCGCATGGGAAACGGCGTACCCGGTCTGTTTAATGACGAATCCACCATCGCGGCCCTGACGCGGCATGGGTTTCCCTTAGAAGAGGCCCGGGATTACGGCGTGGTGGGATGCGTGGAACCGGCGTTTCCCGGCCGCAGCTTTTTTTCCACGGACGCGGCTCTGTTCAATCTGCCGCTCTGCCTGATCCTGGCCGTTAATCAGGGAAAACGCATCAACAGCCGCACCCGCATCGGCGCACAAACGCCGCACCCCTCCCGGCTCAACACCATGGATGACGTCATGGCGGCGTTTACCACCCAGGTCAATCACATGACAGGCCGCATGATCGGGGATTTGCAGATCCTGGAAAAAGGGAACCGGGATTATCATCCCACGCCGTTTTCCTCTATGCTCATCGACGGCTGCGTGGAAAACGGCCGGGACGTGACCGCCGGGGGCGCGCTATATAATTCCAGCGGCATCCAGGGAGTAGGCGTGGCCGACACCGCCGATTCCCTGGCGGCTCTGCACTATATCGTATTTGAGAAACGCAAATACAGCCTTTCCGATGTGCTTTCAGCTCTTCGGGCCGATTTTAAGGGGTATGAAAAACTTCACGCGGCCCTGGCAAACGCCCCCAAGTTCGGCAATGATCTTGATTTGCCGGATGGATACGCGGCCCGGGTCGCTGAAATTTTTCACGACGCCCTGGCTATACACCGCAACACGCGGTCCGGCAACTATGTACCGGGGTTTTATTCCTCCACCTGCCATGTGGGATTCGGCAATCGCACCGAGGCTTTGCCGTCGGGCCGGAGGGCGGGAGAACCCTTTGCCGCCTCCCTGGGCTGCGCCAACGGCCGGGACCGACGGGGCGTGACGGCCCTGCTCAATTCCGTGGCCAAAATCGACGCCACCCTGGCCATGAACGGCTATGCCGTAAACCTCCGTTTCGACAAATCCACTCTTGCCGGGGAAAAGGGCCTTCGGGTCATGACCGCCCTGACTCGAGGCTTTTTCCAATCCGGCGGCATGGAGATGCAACTCAATGTCGTGGACCCTGAAGTTCTCAAAGAGGCCAAAGACCATCCCGGCCGCCATCCGGGCATCGTGGTCCGGGTGGCCGGCTACTGCGCCTATTTCGACGACCTGCCCGACACCGTCAAACAGGAAATCATCGACCGGACGTCGTATTCGGAGATGCTCTCCGTTTAACCTTTCAGCATGTAGATCAGATCGCTTTCACGAGTGGGATAGGGGCTCATGATGCTCTGGCGGTAAAGCTGTTCCACGGTGATGTTGTTGATCATGGCCAGCCGGAGGGCATTGACCAGGCCCGAAGCGTTGTCCGACAGGAAATGGGCGCCCAGGATGCGGCCTTCGGGTGATGTCAGGATTTTATAGGCGGCATGGGTCAGGCCGATGCGCCGATAAGTTGGCCACGTCAGATTTTTAGCAAAACGTTTCTCGTAGACGATGCCGTCTTTTTGCAGATCATCCTCGGTTTTGCCCACCATCGCGTATTGAGGAAAGGAAAACAGTATGGCGGGAACCGCGTCGTAGCGGATGTCCGCCGGCTCGGCCTTGCCGAAATGGGCCAGAATATTGGCGGCGGCCGTATGGCCTTCAACATCAGCCACTCGCGCCAGTTGCACGCCGTCGACACAGTCGCCCGCGGCATACACACGGGGATTTGCGGTCATCATGCGTTCATCCACGACAATGCCCCGCCGGTTAAACGCCACACCGCCGGCGTTTAGATCCAGCGCGGCAATATCGGGTATCCTTCCCGCGCCGTGAACCACCAGGTCCGCTTCATGGGAGACGCCGGATTTCGTTTTTACCGAAAACCCCGTTGTATTTTTTTCAATGGCAACAATCTCAACGCCGGTGGTGATATCGATGTTGATTTCCCGGCACGCCTGCATAAGGAGGTCCACCATTTCCGCGTCAAAAGGAGTCAGAGGACGGTCCGCTGCCTCAAGAATAACGGGTCGGCTGTTTTTCGGCCCCAATCGCGCGGCAAAGTGGGCAAACTCAAAAGAGATAAACCCGCCGCCGACAAACAGGATGCGCCCGGGCAATTCCGGAAGGTCCAGAAACTGATCACTCAGCAGAAGATGTTCGCTGCCCTTAATATTGAGGGGCATGGGGCGGGCGCCCGTGGCGATGACAACAAAACGGGATCGAACCACCCGGTTGTCGACCAGTAGGATTTCCGGGGATGAAAACCGGGCTCTGCCCTGGATATAGGCGATGCCGGCTTTTTCAAACCCGTCGATGGTGCGACGCGAAACGCCGGACGTGAATTTGTTTTTCTCCCTCAGCACCTGGGACCATGATCCCTCGGCCGCGTCAATGATGCCCTTGTCTTTGAGATGCATTGTCCGGGCAATCGTTTCCGCGGCTTCATAAAACCATTTTTTCGGCTGGCACCCGGCCAGAGCGCAGACGCCGCCCGGCTTCTCGCTGCTCTCCACCACGGCCACCCGGAGCCCGGCGGCATTCAAATCATACGCCGCGGTTTGCCCGGCCGTGCCTGATCCCACAATTACCGCATCAAATTCCAATGTCATGTTTCCTTTTTCGATTTTTTCATCCATCAAAACCGCAGTTTCGTGCCGCTATCTTTCGGCCGCAGGGTTTTGTAGCGGCCGTTGATCCAGTTGTCTAAATCCGAGCAGTACCATTTGGAAAACCGCCGGTCCGACGGACCGCCGGCCATATTGGTGTGGATTTCGTCGGTTGCAAGGTCGGTGACCATGCGGTACGACGGGGCGAACGTGGTTTTGCGGCCCGCGCTTTCGTAAATCTGTCCCTGGTGCGGGGTGGCCAAGTCGCCGATCAGGGTGACGGGCCCCCGGTCAAACCCGAGAAAGCGGGGCAGCTTGCCCGCGAAAAAGATGTTTTCCAGCATGACCTGCCGGGTCTCCCCCCATGTTCCGGGTTCCTGGGCCAAAGCGGTCTGGACGGCCTGCCGGTAGATCTCGTCCCGGGGTTTTCCGCTAAACCAGACCGATTCCGAAGAGAGCAGCACTCTGTCGAAATTAAAATAAAAATCGACAAACACACCGGTTTGTCCTTCCAGAAAATCCACCACGGCCTCGCCGAGCCCGTTTTTAGCGAAGACTTCCCGGTAGAGGGCTTTGTAGAACTGTTTGAATATCCACGCGCCCCGGGAATCGGCGCTGTACTGGAGATCCCAGTCCTTGAGCGTCCGGCCCGCCGGGGTGTCGGGCAGCAGCGGCTTCAGGATTCTCATGAACGCCTCGGCCTGGGTGGAATAAACGTCAAAATGCATGGCATAGATGTCCTCGCAGGTCAGGCCGGGGGCATCTCCCAGGAGGGAAGCGATCCGGTCAGATCGGTAAGGCCCCATGACCATGTTGCCGGGTGCGACCTTGCCGTATTCGTTTAGATTTTGATTGGCGGTCACGAAATAGCCGGTTTCGGGATTGACGCATCTTGGCAGATCCGCGGGATCCACAAACCCCTGCCAGTCGTTTTCCGGCTTCCATCCGGGCAGGGGAACAAACCCGCTGATCCCGTCGCGCCGTTTGGGCATCAAGCCCGACATCTGATAGCCGATATTGCCCTGGGTATCGGCCATCACGAAATTCCAGGAGGTTTCCATCCGTCCTGCCAGGGTCAAGCCGTCTTCCACGGTTCGGGCATGCCACATATCCAGCAGGCTGTTGATGCTGATGGGTCCGGATCGGGCCGGTGCCCAGGCCGTGGCCAGGTAATAGCCTTCCTCATGCGGGTTGCCGTCGAGTATCCCGTGTTCGTTTTCGTAAAAAATCAGGTCCACCGGCGGCTTTTTCTTGCGAAGGATCTGCTCTTTGCGCTCGGTAAAGGGAATCCATTGGTCGGGTTCCCGAAAATATTTGCCGTCCCTGCATTGCTCGATCCAGGAGTCCGTGGCGTCCATAAAGGTATAGGTGGCGCCCCAGGCCAGATCCGGGTTGCGGCCCACGGGCAGGCCGGGCGCGCCGGGGATGGAGGCGCCCATGGCCCATCGATCCGGCGTGATGAGCACCATTTCGCACCAGACATTGGGAAGCCGGTTGACCTCCAGATGGGGGTCGTTGGCCAGAATCGGTCTGCCGGATTTGGTTTTCTTGCCGGATACGGCCCAGTTGTTGGAGGCCATCATCCGGGGCATAGCGCGGTTCCAAAGCGATGCCGGATTGACGATGCGCTCGCCCAGCCGGACCTTGCGGATCAGGTCCATGTCCATGCCGCCCAGGATGCCGGGAAACAGTTCATGAAGCTTGTCCGCGGACACGCCTGCCTGCACCATCTCCACAAACAAGCGTTCCATTTCCCCCTGGGACTGGGCCAGGGTCAGATACCCCATCATCCGTGACAGCAGGAGAATGTCTTCCATTTTCCAGGGCTCGGGCGCATACCCGACGAGCTTGAGCTCCCAGGGCCGCTTTTCCGAAAGGGCCGCATTGACCCCGTCGCAGTAAGCCTGGCAGATTCGCCGGTTTTCCGGCGTCAGCTTGTCGGCCTGACCGTCCATGTGGCCGTGCCAGTTCATCCGGCGGAAAAACGTGTCAATGCCCAGGATTTCATCCGAGGAGTCCAGCAGTTCCCCGGCCCGGCCCTGACCGAGAATCCGCATGAGAATCATCTGCAAGCCCCGGTCCCGTCCATGGACAAATCCCATTCCGTAAAACAGATCGACAAGATCGTCTCCGGCCACATGAGCCACACCGTCCTGATTCCGCCAGATTTTCATCGATTAGCCTCCCGGTATTAGGTGGTAATGGTTGATGTCGTGAAAACCCTATAGAAAACTCTTTACTGCATCGCGCTGATTTTTCAAAGAAAAATTTTTGCGGACTTGCAAAATCCGAATCGGGGGTTTATGAAAAGCGGTATACAGAGGAGCAGAATCACGCCATCATCGGGGAGGTGCTTGGATGAACGAACAGCTGGATCAGAAATGGGGACTTTTTACCATTATCGCGGCGGGTCTGGGTATTGCCAGTATATTCATAACCGGTAATCTGGCCATGGTGGCCGCTTTCCTGGCCGTTATGGCGGGATTTTACGGATTGAAAAAGCAGCGCGAGGGTTTCGCGATATATGGCATGTTTATCGGCGCCATCGTTCTTTTGATTATCAATCTATTTAATATGGGAATCCTCCCATCCGGAGTAAAACAGGACGTCGACCATCTGGTATCTTCTGTTGAGGGCTCCATTACGGTGTTTAATACCATGAAAGAAAGCGGTTCGGAAAATCGGGAGCAGATGCTTGACAATATTCGTTATACGTTAAAAGAGGCCAGGCGCGTCAATGCGGAACGGATCGACAAGGGCCTGCCCGGTTTTGCGAATCATTTTCAAGATGAATTTATGGCCGGGCTGGAGGCGCTTGAACAGGGATATGAAAACGACGAGATTGGAGATTTGCTCAATGGCGGCATGCTGCTGGATCAATGGGGCGTCTGGTACAATCAGCAGCACGAGGAACTCAAGCGGGTCCGGAATATCACTCCATCACCTTTTCAGATTGTCACGGCGATGTTGCCGGATTAAGTCGCTGTTGTCACACCGCAAATTTCAACTGTCGGATAGAAAAGACGATTTTGTGCCGGGCTGTCCGGCTGATCCGCCGCACCCTGCCGTCAATCTGGCGTGATTTCGATCAAGAATCGTTATGGATTTGTTCTTGACTCTTGTAACCGTTAAGGTTGCATAGGTTGATGTATGATCTACTCTTTCAAACATAAAGGTCTTGAAGAATTTTTTTATACCGGGAAGAAAAAAGGAATCCGTCCGGAACATGTCGATAAAATCGCCAGAATTCTGGACCGGTTAAATGCGGCAAATGATGTGATGGACATGAATTATCCGGGATCATATTTGCATCAACTGACCGGTCGAAGCCTGTATGCGGCGGCGTGATGAGGGAGCTGAAACCGTCCGATTATACGGCATGGTTTGACCGGTTATAAAAGGGATTGTGGATTGAAGAAAAAATTTAATGGGAAAAAGTTGCAATTGAGTTGACAATGAATAATAAAGTATCATAATGATACTTAAGTCAAGGTTATCGTTAAATGGAAAAACGAAAGCCCCACTATGATCTTAAAAAATTTAAAAAGTTATTCTCTGGTCCTCAATCGCGGGTTATAACGCGAGCCGCTCAAAAAGGGGCCGCATCCATGGGCTATATGGATATGGATGGTATCCAGACAGTGCTTAAAAAGCTTGGCCCGGAGCATTTTTATAAATCAATGACGACTCACCTGAACCATAAATTATGGCAGGATGTTTACAAATACCGGGATGATGA